>JAYSFH010000333.1:0-4829 GCA_041913405.1 Dongia sp.
ATCGTGGTGCCACCGACATTGGCCGCGCTGAGCTTGGCGTTACCGGCGTAGAGGTTGATCGTATAGGTGTAGGACTGGTTCGGCGCCAGCGGGATGACGAGATCCGACTGCGTGCCCTTGTAGGCGGCGCGGATCACGTAGCTGCCGGCCGGCAGATTGAACGTCGCCGACGGCGCGGTCTTCTCGGCGACGAGCTGGCCGTTCTCGGTGACGCCCTTCGAATAGGTGAAGACCTGCCAGGCGATCGGATCGCTGATCGCGCCGCGGCCGGAATTGGGAATCATGCCGATCGTGAGCTTGGTGTTCGGCTTCACGATCACCTGGGCCGGCTTGGCGGCGGGCGCGGCCGGCTTTTGCACCAGCGGCTGCACGACGGCGGTGGCGGGCGCGCCGGTGCTCGCGGTCGCGACCGCGGTGCCGAGGTTGGTCGCCTTCACCGCCGCATTGGCGTTGCTGACGACGATGTTGCGGGTCTCGGCGGCGGAACCGACCACCAGGCCCTGCTTGATGTTGATGGTGCCGCGGATCGCCTGGATCATGTAATGGCCGGGGCTGAGTTCGGCCTTCAGAACCGGGTCGTTTCCGACCGCCGCCGGCGTCGGCACTTCCATTCCCTGGTTGTCGAGGCGCATCACGCGCCACTGCACACCTTCCGTGTGAAAGGCGCCCCCCGGCTGGTCGACGGCGGTCAGCGTAACGGGGCTGGCAAATGCCGGCAAAGCCGCGAAGACGAGGGCGGACGCAAGCGCCAGCCGACCAAATCGGATGCCCACGCGAAGGACTCCCCTGAGAGGTGGATTACTGGGCCGATTGATACCCCGATGAATCAGGCAAAGACAAGGCAAATTCTGGAATCGGCTCAGCAAATCATCGTGTTAATGGACACCCTGCGAATCCCCCGGGTGTGAAATTCAGAGCCCTCGCCCGCGCAGGAAAGCCGCCATGTGGAAGGCCATCGCCGCATCCGGGTAGACCAGGTCCGCGCCCACCGGACAGGCCCGCCGGGCGAGACAACCGATTGATCGGCAGGCCTTCCCCGCCCCGCTCGCCACATGCTGGGCGCAGTTATCCACAGCATAGCCCGCTGCAGTAACCGCCCCGACCGGGCAGGTCGAAAGGCAGGGCTTGTCGGCGCAAGTGTCGCAGGGATGGGAGCCGCGCGGCGCCGGCGGCAAGTCGAGGACTTGATCGAAAACAAGTGCCGCGCGGTAAGCATGCCAGAGGCCGAACGCGGGATGGATCAGCACCCCCAGCGGCGACGGCTTCACGCCTTCGGCCCGCATCGCCCAGCGCTGGAATGGCAGCCAGGGCGGCCCGTCCGAGGGAAACCCCGCGCGGGCGCCGAAACGATCGGCGATCGGCAACAGGATCCGCCGCGTCCAGTCGTCCAGCGGGTTGGGTCCCGCGATCGAACCGGCGGCGAAGAAAGCTTCGTAGAGCGGCGCGCCGGCATTGCCGAGCAACAGCAGAGTCCGGCCGCGCTGCGCCGACGCCAGGTCGGGAAATTCGGCGAGACCCTGCTCGTCCGCTTCGGTCAGCGCGAAGCCGCCGCGCAGCAGCATGCCGTGCGGCCGCAGCGCCGCCGATAGTTCAGCGATATTGCCCTTGTCGCTCATCGGCCGGGACTCTACGCTGCCACCCGAATGCGACCAAGCGGAGAGGCAGAATGGACTCCGATACCATCGATTTCATCAACATGGCCGACGGCACGCGCGAGGAGTACGAGCTGCTGGAGCGGCATTACCGCCCCTTCAGCGCCGCCCTGCCCGACCGGCTGATGACCCATCTCTCGCTGCTCTCCGGCGACCTGATGGGCTACAAGATCGACCGCTTCCAGCATTCGCTGCAAACCGCGACCCGCGCGCAACGCGACGGCGCCGACGAAGAGATGGTGATCGCCGCCCTGCTCCACGACATCGGCGACACGATCTCGCCGGAGAATCATTCCGAGCTCGGCGCCAGCGTGCTGCAGCCCTATGTCAGCGCCAGGACCCACTGGATCATCAAGCACCACGGCGTGTTCCAGGGCTACTACTACTTCCATCACTTAGGGGGCGATCGCAACGCGCGCGAGCGCTTCCGCGGTCATCCGATGTTCGAGCCCTGCGCGGAATTCTGCGCGCGCTGGGACCAGAATTCCTTCGATCCGGATTACGACACGATGCCGCTGTCGGCCTTCGAGCCGGCGCTGCGGCGGGTGTTCTCAAGAAAGCCGTTCGGCGACCACGTCGGCGTGCCGGTCTAGGATCTACTCCACGCCCGCCAGCATCGGCGGCTCGACGGCGCTGCGCTGGACCGGCCCGGCGCGCTCGCGACGCGGCGTCTTGCCGAAGAAGTCGCGGTAGCATTTCGAGAAATGCGAGGCCGAGACGAATCCACAGGCCAGCGCGATGTCGATCACCGACATATTGGTCTGCAGCAGCAGCAGCCGCGCGCGGTTGAGCCGGAGCTCGACGTAATAGCGCGCCGGGGACTTCTTCAGATACTTGGCGAACAGCCGCTCCATCTGCCGGCTTGAGAGGCCGGCGGCATCGGCGAGATCGCCGCGCGAGAGCGGCTCCTCGAGATTGGCCTCCATCTGCTGGATCACCTGGATCAGCTTCGGATGGCGCACGCCCAGCCGTGCCGTCAGCGCCATGCGCTGGTGGTCGTGGCGGTCGCGGATCCGCTCATGGATGAACTGCTCGGAGACGGCGGCTGCCAGTTCATGGCCGTGCTGCTGACCGATCATGTTCAGCATCATGTCGAGCGCCGCGGTGCCGCCGGAGCAGGTGAAGCGGTTGCGGTCGATCTCGAACAGCTCGGCGGTCGCCTCCACTTCCGGGAAATTCTCGGTGAAGCTCGCGAGATTCTCCCAGTGGATCGTGCAGCGATAGCCGTTCAGCATGTTGGCCTTGGCCAGGATATGGCTGCCGGTGCAGAGCGCGCCGATATCCGCACCCTGCCGCTCCGCGCGGCGCAGCACGGCGAAGACGTTGCGGTCCTCGTAGAGATGCCCGTCGATGCCGCTGCAGAGAATGACCGTGTGATAGTTCAGCACCTGGTCGACCGCGCCCTCGGGCGTCAGCTGGATGCCGTTGCTGGCGGCCACCGGTTTTCCGTCGGCCGTGAACAGGTGCCAGCGATAGAGCTCCTTGCCGCTGGCGCGGTTGGCGAGCCGCAGCGGCTCCACCGCCGAGGTGAAGGCGATCATCGAGAAATTGGGCACCAGCAGGAACGCGATCTGCTGCGGCAGCTTGGCCGGAAGGTCCCCGAACATGATAACGACACCGCCTTTGAACGACTTCGGATGCGACTAGCCCATTTGCGCCATTTCGCCCCGCGCACACATGACGGGAAACGACGCCAAAAGGATAGTGCGCGACGCTTATAGACCCCGCCGAACCACCCGCCAAGGACAATCCGGCGACGACTGAAGTAAATCGCTGGGACCAGGACCGGCTGGGGATATTTTCTGCAATCATGATTAATATCAATCGATTAATGAAAGCCGAGATGCCGGCTCGGGCAGCGATACGGCGGCACTTTTGCGATAAAGCCATAAGATAACTGAGGTTTTGGTCTGCCGGCCCGCTTTGCGCCGGGCAAAACGACGCTCTCAGGCAAAATCGGGCGACGTCTGTCGGACATCGGGGCCGCGGGGGCTGATCCGCGTCCTTTCAAGCACTTGGACCCTGAAGCGGATTGACGCTGCGGCGGGTTCGCGACATTAGATGCCGCGCGGTCATTTGAACGGCAGCCACCACCTTGGCAGTATCCGCGCCGAATCCATTGGCGCTCCCCCGGGGACAAGCATGAAACAGGCCTATTCGATCTTCACCCTGGTGCGGAACGCGCTGAATTATCACCAGGACTGGCAGGAAGCCTGGCGCAGCCCGGAGCCGAAGCGCGAATACGACGTCCTGGTCATAGGCGGCGGCGGCCATGGCCTCGCCACCGCCTATTACCTCGCCAAGGAACACGGCATCACCAACGTGGCGGTGCTGGAGAAGGGCTGGCTCGGCGGCGGCAACACCGGCCGGAACACCACCATCGTCCGCTCCAACTATCTCTGGGATGAATCGGCGCATCTCTACGAACACTCGCTGAAGCTGTTCGAGGGCCTCAGCCAGGACCTGAACTACAACGTCATGTTCTCGCAGCGCGGCCTGCTCAACCTCTGCCACACCGAGCATGACATGCAGTCGACGCGCCGCCGCGTCTTCGCCATCCAGATGAACGGCATCGATTCCGAGATGCTGACCCGCGAGCAGGTCCAGGAGATGGTGCCGATCCTCGATTGCTCGCCGAAGGCGCGCTATCCGGTGCTGGGCGCCAGCCTGCAGCGCCGCGGCGGTGTCGCGCGCCACGATGCGGTGGCCTGGGGCCTCGCCCGCAAGGCCGACGAGCGCGGCGTCGACATCATCCAGAATTGCGAAGTCACCGGCTTCGACATCGTCAACGGTGTCGTGAAGGGCGTGCAGACCACCCGCGGCCCGATCGGCGCCAAGAAGATCGGCATCGTCACCGCCGGGCATTCCGGCGTGATGGCCGGCCTCGCCGGTTTCCGCCTGCCGGTCGAGAGCCATCCGCTGCAGGCCCTGGTCTCCGAGCCGATCAAGCCGATCTTGAACACCGTCGTCATGTCGCCGCAGGTCCACGTCTACGTCTCGCAGTCGGACAAGGGCGAGCTGGTGCTCGGCGCCGGCATCGACTCCTTCAACTCCTATGCCCAGGCCGGTTCGCCGCCGATCATCGAGAACCAGCTCAATGCGCTGACCGATCTCTATCCCTGCTTCAGCCGGCTGCGAATGCTGCGGCAATGGGGCGGCATCGTCGATACCTGCCCG
>JAYSFH010000334.1:0-4824 GCA_041913405.1 Dongia sp.
ATTGCACAAGTGCGGGCAGCCGCGCGAGAACTGGACCACCACCGCGCGCTTGCCGCCCCAGTAGCTGTAGCGCTTGAAGTCGATCAGCTCCCAACCGATGCGGTAGGCGTCGAGGTCCTGGATGGTCGGCGCCGGTATGGTGGCGACCGCCTTGAAGCCGCGGCGATAGGCGATGCCGGGGATATGCCCCAGCTCGATATCCTCGATCGCGAACTCGGCCAGCGCACCGCCGCCGTCGAGCGCATTCATCAGCCGCCGCGCCGTCTCCTCGCCCTCGCCGCGGACGATGACGTCGATCTCCGGCACATCTGCCAGGATCTCGCGCCAGTGATAGGTCGGGAAGACGCCGCCATAGATCAGCCGCGCCGCCGGCAGTGCCTGCCGCAAGGCCCTGAAGATCGCCGTCGCGCCGGGATGGCCGGAGGTCGAGCCGGAATGGCCGATCAGCACGGCCTCGGGGGCGTAGGCGATGGCTTCGCGGATGATGGCGGTGAGCGGCATCGGCCCGAACTCGGCGTCGAGCAGGCGCACCATGTGGCCGTCGTCGATCAGCGGCCCGCCGATCGAGAGCAGGCCCAGGGGCGGCAGGTGGTCGTCGGGAATCCGGCTGCCGATCGCCGGATGCGGCGGGTTGATGATGAGGATGCGCATGGCGACTCCCCGGTTGCTGGAGCCGCAGTGCTAACGGGGAAGTCCGGCGCCTTTCCGGCGCGATCGGGGCTTTATCGTGGAAGCTTAGCGGCTTTCCTTCTCGCCGCCGGCGATGGCGATCACCGCGATGATGATCAGGCCGGTGGCGACCAGGCGGATGCCGGCGCTGGCGCCGAAGGTGTTCAGCATGGTGACCAGCAGGAACATGAACAACGCCGCGCCCCAGATGCCGGGCACCGAGGCGCGGCCGCCGGCAACCGAAGTGCCGCCGATCACCACCACCGCGATCGAGCCCAGGAGATATTCGGCACCCATGTCGAGGGCCGGACCGCCGGAGAAGCCGGCCAGCAGGATGCCGCAGACCGCGGCGAGCAGGGCGCTCGCCACATAGGTCAGGAAGCGGAAGCGCTCGACCGGGATGTTGGCGAGCCAGGCGGCGCGGCTGTTCTGGCCGATCGCCGAGATGGCCCGGCCGTAATAGCTGCGCCCGACGATGATACCGACGACGACCGAGAACAGGATGGTGACGATGGCGAGCCAGGGCACGCCCAAGGTCTCACCCGTGGTGAAGGCGTCGAGCATCGAGGGCGGCTTGATGCGGATGCCGCGGTTGTAGGCGATGGCGCTCGACTGGACGAGGAAGCTCATCGAGAGCGTGGCGATGATCGGCGGGATGCGCAGGAAGCGGATCAGCGCGTAGTTGAGCGCGCCGACCACCGCGCCGGCGGCCAGGGCGGCGAGGATGCCCAGCGCGATCAGGGAGTTCTGCTCGTTCATCACCTTCATGGCGACTGTGCCGCAGAGCGTGATGGTGGCCGGGATCGAGAGATCGACATTGCCGGGGCCGGTGGTGATGACCAGCATCTGCCCGGTGCCGACGATCACCGTGAAACAGGCGAAGGAGAGCGCCGCGGTGACGATCTCGCCGGCGCCGAGGCCCCGGGTGAAGGCGATGGTGGCGATCCAGACCGCGGCCGCGCCGATGAAGGACCAGATCCAGGGCGCCTGTTGCAGCTTTCGGAGAGTGGCGGCGCTCATCGAACGGCTCCCCGGCTGATCAGCGCGCGCAGGGTGAGGACGACGATCAGGATCGCACCCTGGGCGCCGATCTGCCAATCCGGCGAGATGTGCAGGAATCCGAGCAGCCAACCGGCCGAGGCCAGGGTCAGCGCGCCGAGGACGGCGCCTGCCGGCGAGATGATGCCGCCAATGAAGGCGCCGCCGCCGAGGATGACGCCGGCGATGGAATAGAGCGTGTAGCGGTCGGCGATATGCGCGTCGGCGGCGCTGGTGAGGCCGATCAGCGAGAGCCCCGACAGCACGCCGAAGGTGCCGGCGAGGCCGAACATCACCATTTTGATCTTCAAGAGCGACCAGCCGGCGCGGCCGACGGCTTTCGGATTGCCGCCGCTGCCGCGCAGGACCGCGCCATAGGAGGAATGCATCAGCGCGGCCTGGACCAAGACGGCGATCACCAGGGCGGCGATGATCGGGAAGGGCACCAGCGGCACTTTGAGGTTCATGAGGCCATGCAGCCAGTCCGGCGCCTTGCCGCCTGGGGTCGGCAGCAGCAGCACCGCCAGCCCCGCCCAGACGAAGGACATGCCGAGCGTCACCACGATCGACGGCAGGTTGCGGAGATGAATGAGGGCGCCGATCGCCGCATAGGCGGCGATGCAGAGCAGCAGCAGGACGATGCCGATGAGCGGATCGGTCGGCAGGTAGAGGCCGGCGATGCAGGTCACCAGGCCGACGAAGGAACCGATCGAGAGATCGAGGTCGTTGACCGCGATCACGAACATCTGCGCGATCGTGGCCAGCGCGATCGGCACCGCGTATTGGAAGATCAGGGTCAGGCCGAACTGGCTCATCGCCACCGGCTGCTTGATGAAGATCGCGGCCAGCAGAATGGCGAGCGTGATGCCCGGCAAGGCGCGGCGCAGCAGGTCGCGGTTGAGGAGGAGCGCAGCGTTCATGTTCACGCGCTTTCCTTGAAGGACGACTGCAGGATCTTCTGCTCGCTCATTTCCGCGCGCGGCAGGTCGGCGACGATGCGGCCGTTCCGGAAGACGTAGATGTGGTCGCAGTGGGTTAGCTCGTCCATTTCGGTCGTGTACCAGAGGAAGGTGCGGCCGGCGGCAGCCTCGGCGCGCAGCAGATCGTAGACTTCGAGCTTGGTGCCAACATCGACGCCGCGCATCGGGTCGTCCATCAGCACGACCTCGGCGTCGGAGCCGAGTGCCCGGGCGAACACCGCCTTCTGCTGGTTGCCGCCGGAGAGCGAGAGGATGTTGTTGTCCATGTCGGGCGTGCGGATCTTGATCCGCTGCTGCCAGGATTCCGCCATCTCGGTCTCGCGGGCCGCATCGACCAGCCGATGCCGCAGCATCTTCGGCAATGAGCGCACGGTGATGTTCCGCGCGATCGACCAGAGCGGGAAGATGCCTTCGGTCTGGCGGTCGCCGGCAATGAAGGCGACCGGGCCCTTGACCGTGACGCCGTGCATGCGGCCGACCGCGCCGGCGAAGACCTGCAGCAGCATCGTGGTCTGGCCGTGCCCGGCCAGGCCGGCCAGACCGATGATCTCGCCGCGATGCGCGACCAGCTCCTGGGCGTCGGTCTGCAGCGCGGATTTCGCGCGCACCACGACCGGCGCGCGGCTGCGCTCGCGCACCTTCCGCAACCCCTGCGCGGCGCGATGCTCGACCACCGTGCCCATGGCGCCGACCAGGGAGTCGCGGTCGAACTGCCGTGCAGGGCGTTCGGCCACGACCTTGCCGTCCTTCATGACCACGACGCGGTCGGAATATTTCAGGATCTCGCCCAGCAGATGCGAGATCAGGATCACGCTGCGGCCGCGCGCGATCTCGCGGCGGACGAATTCCAGCAGCTGCCTGGCCGTCGCGGCGTCCAGCGAGGAGGTGGGCTCGTCGAGGATGACCAGGTGCAGCGGATCGTCGGTGACGGTGAAGGCGCGGGCGATCTCCACCATCTGGCGCTGGCCGAGGCTCAAGTCGCCGACCGTGTCGCCGGGCTTGATCCCGTGGCCGGGCAGGATCTCGTCGAGCTTGTCCTTGATCAGCTTTCCGGCACGCTGCTTCCAGCCGAAGCCCTTCAGTGCCGGGTGCATGATCCGGGTGTTCTCCGCCACGGTGAGGTTCGGACAGAGCGAGAGTTCCTGGAACACGCAGCGGATGCCGCTGCGGTGCGCCGCGGTGACCGAATAACCGGCCGCGAGATTCTTGCTTTGAATTTCGATCGCGCCGGTATCCGGGGTGAGTGTCCCGGCCAGCACGTTCATCAAGGTGGATTTGCCGGCGCCGTTATGGCCGACCAGGCCCAGACATTCGCCGGCGCCGACCGCGAGGTCGACGCCGGCCAGGGCGCGAACGGCGCCGAAGCTTTTCGCCACGCCTTTCAGGCTGACGATCTGCTCCGGCTGCGTTCCCATCTAGTCCTCGTAACTTTTTAGGCGACCGTCATGCCCGGGCTTGACCCGGGCATCTCGCTCCAGTCTGCGCGAGATTGCCGGGTCCCGTCCGCGAATGCGGACATTCGTCCGCGGGGCCCGGCAATGACGATCTTTGTTTACTTCGCGCCGGCGACGACCTTCTTGGCGTCTTCCAGCGTGTACTCGGTGTTGGCGACGCCGCCCTTCTCGGTGTTGGCGAGATTGGCTTCGAGGTTGTCCTGGTCGATGCGCAGGAACGGCACGGTCAGGTCCTTCGGCACTTCCTGGCCGTCGAGGATCATCTGCGCCACCCAGAAGGCGAGGGTGGAGACGCCGGGCGCGATCGAGACCGACATGGTCTTGTAGCCGTTCGCGTCCTTCTGCTCCTTCCACCACTTCAGCTCGTCCTCGCGGTTGCCCATGATGATGAGCGGGGTGGGGCGGCCGGCGGCCTTGAAGGCCTGGGCCGCGCCGTAGCCGTCACCGCCCTGGGTCACGACCGCCTTGATCTCCGGGAGCGAGGGCAGGATGCCGGCGACGGCCTTCTGCGCCACGTCCTGCGCCCAGTCGCCATGGACCGAGCCGACGATCTTGAACTGCGGGTTCTCCTTCACGCCTTCCTCGATGCCGCCATGGATCGCGTCATCGACGAACACGCCGGCCAGGCCGCGGATCTCCAGCAGGTTGCCGCCGTCCGGCATGTTGGCCTTCAGATAGTCGAT
>JAYSFH010000335.1:0-4551 GCA_041913405.1 Dongia sp.
CGCGCTGTTCTGCCACAGCTGCGGCGCGGTTCAGGCGCCGGGCCAGATCGATCATTTCGCGCGGCTCGGCGTCCAGCCCGGCTTCGACCTCGATCTCGACCGGCTGGAGAAGCAGTATCTCGGCTTCCAGCGCAGCATGCATCCCGACCGCTTTGTCACCAAGACGCCGAAGGAACGCGCTATCGCCGAGAGCCAGGCGGTTTCGATGAACGCGGCCTATGAGACCCTGAAGGATCCGTTGCGCCGTGCCGCCTACCTGCTGGAGCTGGCGGGCAATACCGCGGCGGTGGACAAGGACCAGACCGTCCACGATCCCGAGCTGCTGATGGAGGCGATGGAAGCCCGCGAGGCGCTCTCCGAGGTCGCTACCATTGACGATCTGGAGAAGCTGCAGGTCGAGGCCGGCGCCAAGGCGATCGACCTTCTCTCCCAGCTCTCGAAGGCCTTTGCGGCGGATGACTACGAGGCGGCCAACAAGGCTGCGACCCGCATGAAGTATTGGCGGAAGTTCCTGGAAGAATCCCGCGCCCGCCGCATTGTCCTCGAGGACGCGCTGGGGGAGGATGCCGAGTGAGCACGCTGCTGCAGATCCACGAGCCCGGCGAGACCCCCGCGCCGCATGAGGAAGAGCGGGGCATTGCCATCGGCATCGACCTCGGCACCACCAATTCGGTCGCCGCGATCGCCGAGGCCGGCAAGCCCGAGATCCTCCGCGACGACCATGGCGACGGCCTGCTGCCCTCGGTGGTCGCCTATACCGGCGCCGAACCGATCGTCGGCCGTGCCGCCGCCGCGGAACTGACCCGGCATCCGGAGCTGGTGGTGAGCTCGGTGAAGCGGCTGATGGGCCGGGGCGCCGCCGACCTCAAGGCGCTGTCCGGCACCCTCCCTTACGAGATCCACGGCGACCAGCAGGTCGGCATGGTGCGGCTGAAGATCGGCAACCGGGTCATGAGCCCGGTCGAGGTCTCCGCCGACATCCTGCGGGCGATCAAGGCCCGGGCCGAAGCCGCCCTCGGCCAGCCGGTCGAGCGCGCGGTCGTCACCGTCCCGGCATATTTCGACGACGCCGCCCGGGCCGCCACCAAGGATGCCGCCAAGCTGGCCGGTCTCGAGGTGCTGCGCCTGGTCAACGAGCCGACCGCGGCGGCGCTGGCTTACGGTCTCGACCACGGCGCCGAGGGTCTCTACGCGGTCTACGATCTCGGCGGCGGCACCTTCGACATCTCGCTGCTTCGGCTGCAGCAGGGCGTATTCCAGGTGCTCTCCACCGGCGGCGATGCGGCGCTCGGTGGCGATGACTTCGATCATGCGATCGCGGAATTTGTTCTCCGAGCCGCGAACGTTCAAGCACCGTCGCTGACCGATGCGAAGACGCTGCTGGCCGCCGCGCGCCGTGCCAAGGAAGCGTTGAGCACGGCTGGGAACGCCGAGCTCAAGTTCTACATCAATGGCAAAACGAATGATCAATCCATTGATCTTGCAAAATTTGAGGCGCTGATCGAGCCGATGGTCGCGCGAACCCTGCGGGCTTGCCGCCAGGTGCTCGAAGACGCGCAGGTGACCGCGTCGGAGGTCAAAGGCGTGGTGCTGGTCGGTGGCTCGACCCGCGTGCCGCTGGTCCGTCGCATGGTGGCGAAGTTCTTCGGTCGCGAACCGCTCTCGGACATTAATCCTGACGAAGTGGTCGCAGCGGGTGCTGCCCTGCAGGCCGAGGCGCTGACCCGCGGCGGCGATACCTTGCTGCTCGACGTCATCCCGCTCTCGCTCGGGATCGAGACCGTGGGCGGGATCGTCGAGAAGGTGATCGACCGCAACACCGCGATCCCGGTCGCCAAGGCCCAGGAGTTCACCACCTACCAGGACGGCCAGACCGGGATGCAGATCCACATCCTGCAGGGCGAGCGCGAGACCGTGGATGCCTGCCGGTCGCTCGGCCGGTTCGAGCTGACCGGCATCCCGCCGATGGCCGCCGGCGCGGCGCGGATCCGCATCACCTTCGCGGTCGATGCCGACGGCCTGCTGACCGTCAACGCCCAGGAGAAGACCACCGGGGTCAGGGCCGAGATCGCCGTGAAGCCCAGCTACGGCCTCGGCGAGGACGAGATGGCCGACATGCTCCGGGACAGCCTGACCCATGCCCGCGAGGACATGGAGCGGCGCCTGCTGATCGAGGCCCAGGTCGAGGCGGAGCGGATGATGCTGGCCCTGGACGCGGCCCTGAAGTCGGACGGCGACCTGGTTTCGCCGTCGGAACGCGCCGGGATCGATGCCGCTGCCGGGAAAGTCCGTAAGGCCATGGCAGGCGAAGATCGGGATCGGATCGGCGCCGCGGTGGAAGCCCTTGAAAAGGCCAGCCATCCCTTCGCCCAGGCCCGCATGGACCGGGCGATGGAGCAGGCGCTCAAGGGCCATAGCCTTGACGAGGTCGAGGCCAGTATGGCAACTGACCGCGCCGAATAGGCCAACTGCCTGTAATAGTCGTTAAGAGCCTGAAAAATCAGGCATTGGAGAGCCTCTGAAATGCCGAAGATGACCTTCATTAAGCCGGGTGGGGTGCGCGTCGAAGTCGAAGCGCCGCTGGGGCTCTCCGTGCTCGAAATCGCCCATCGCAACAACATCGATCTCGAGGGTGCCTGCGAGGGCTCGCTCGCCTGCTCGACCTGCCACGTGATCGTCGATCCGGAATGGTACGACGTGCTCGAGGGTGCCAGCGAAGACGAGGAGGACATGCTCGACCTCGCCTTCGGCCTGACCCACACCTCGCGCCTGGGCTGCCAGATCAAGATGACCGACGAGCTCGACGGGCTCACCGTGTCGCTGCCGACCGCGACCCGCAACATGATGGTCGAGAAGTAACCGGACCGCCGATGCCCAGGAAGCTCCGGTGGACCGACGTCCAGGACATCGCCATTGAATTGGAGGAGGCGCATCCCGACGCGGATGTGGTCAATCTCCGGTTCACCGATCTGTGGAAGTGGGTCCAGGCCTTGCCGGGCTTCGAAGACGATCCGCAGAAGTCGAACGAGAAGATCCTCGAGGCCATCCAGGCGGCCTGGCTCGAGGAGCGGGATTGAAGAACAACTATATCCTCGGCCTGCTCTCCCGGCCCTGGATCGACCCGGTCTGCCTCTGGGGCCTGAAGCGAATCTTCCCGGCCTCGCGCGCCTGGGCGGCGGCGGGCATCTCCCAGGGCGACCCCGATCGCTTCGCCGACGAGCTGGATTGCGGCCGAGTCCTCGGCATGGGCAAGCGCCTGAAGAAGACCGTCTTATTGAAGCGCAAGTCGGACGCCGCCTTTGCGCGCTGGAACGACACGGTGTTCGGCGGCAACGGCGATGCGGCCGATGCCGAGGACCAGCGGCGCAGCGCGGCGCAGAACTGGTTCAGCCACCGCTTCGCCTATCTCATGTTCGCGCGGCGACACGGGCTGCCGGCGGTGCGCCTCGACGTGCCGACCCCGGCCGAGGTGATGGACGAGTTCGCCGGTCCGATGGCCGACCCGGACTCCTATTTCGCCCTCCCTGACCGCATGCCGGAAGTCGAGCGCAGCCGCGAGGTCGAGAGCGGCAACCTCATCGAATACTGGCTGCGCTTTCCGACCCCGGGCGTGGATCACGACACCGTCTATGCCCATGTCTACGAGCCGCGGCAGAAGCCGGCTGCAGGCCTGCCGACCTTGATCTTCGGCCACGGCCTCGCGATCGAGACCGAGATGATGAAGGGCGACCTGCGGGGCTACAGCACGCTGGCCGAGCGGGGCATGCGGGTGGTCCTGCCGGATGCGCCGGGACACAACCGCCGGGTCGCCGACGGTCTCTACGGCGGCGAGAGCTTCATCGTCGCGCCGCCGAGCTCGGGTCTTCGTCACCTGGCGCAGGCAGCGAAGGAGTTCGGCATCATTGCCGCCTGGGCGCGCGGCAACGGCTCGCAGCATGTCGCCTTCAGCGGCATCAGCCTCGGCGCGCTGACCAGCCAGGTGGCCGCCGGCCGCATGGGTGCCTGGCCGTCGGAGGCGCGGCCTGATGCGCTGATGCTGCTGACGACGACCGACAAGGTCAGCAGCTTGGCGCTCGATTCTGCCTTGGCGATGATCGCCGGTCTCAATGTCGCCACCCAGGCCGCCGGCTGGACCGAGAACAGCTTCGTGCCGCTGGCGAAGATCGTCGATGCCGAGGCGACCCCGCCGATGGACCCGGCCCGCATCGTGCTGCTGATCGGCGAGCGCGACACCGTCACCCCGATCGACGGCGGCCGGCGCCTGGCCGCCAAATGGCAGGTGCCGGAGAAGAACTTGTTCCGCCGCGACCAGGGCCATTTCTCGGCCGCTTTCGGCCTCGGCGCCGACCCGGCGCCGTTCCGCCGGATCTCGGAAATCCTGGCGGCCTGAGGCCGGCCGCTTCTGCTAGACTGGACCCATGGATACCGCTTTGAACGCCCAAAGGAATTCCCTCGGCTTTACCAAGGCGCCGGCCGCGACCCGCGTCGTGGTGGCGATGTCGGGCGGCGTCGACTCTTCCGTGGTGTCGGCGCTCCTCAAGGAGCAGGGCT
>JAYSFH010000335.1:4561-4810 GCA_041913405.1 Dongia sp.
GGTGTCACGCTGCAGCTCTACGACCAGGGTCTCGCCTTGCAGAAGAAGGGCGCCTGCTGCGCCGGGCAGGACATCTACGACGCGCGCCAGGTCGCCGACCGGATCGGGATCCCGCATTACGTGCTCGACTACGAGAACCGCTTCTCCGATGCGGTGATGCAGGATTTCGCCGATTCCTATCTCGCCGGCGAGACGCCGATCCCCTGCGAGCGCTGCAACCAGAGGGTCAAGTTCCGCGACCTCCTCGAC
>JAYSFH010000336.1:0-4807 GCA_041913405.1 Dongia sp.
CGAGAACTCGATGCCGGAGCCCTGGCGCCGCTCCTCGGTCACCGTCATGCCGGAGAAGATGATGTCGAAGCGCTTGGCCTTGAGGCCCGGGATCAGTGCGTCCCATTCGACCGGCACATATTCGAACTTCGAGATGCCGAGATGCGGCAGCATCTTCTGCAGCATCTCGTATTCCATGCCGCCGTAGCTGCCGTCCTCGTTCTGCCAGACCCAGGGCTTCAGCCCCATGACGCCGACGCCGACTTTGATCGTGCCGGCCTTCTTGATGTCGTCCAGCGTGTCGGCCAGGACGATCCTGGGCGCCAACGCTCCCAGGGCGACCGTCGCGCTCAGGCCGATGCTCGTGCGAAGTAACGTACGACGCGAAACCGTCTTCACCATGGTCTGCTCCCTGTTTTGTACCGCCGCCCCACGCAGCGGTCGCTTATTGCGCTCGAAAAGCTTCGATGCGCCCGCCTAGCCCCAGCCGCGCCCGGCGCATCTCGACGCCTTCTTACTTGTGACTTGTGATCACGGCTGATGTAATGCTAAGGAACTTATACCGGAACTGTCAAGCCGACGAGACCCGGGATCGGTCATCGTGTAGGATCGCCGGCAGCCCCGTTCGCCCGCGATTCGTGCTGGCTTCCGGCCGAGTCCGGGCGGTATCAGTTCACAGTTTGGACGGCCAACCCACCCATCATGGCAGTAGCAGCAACCCAGACCCAACAACGCCCCGCCTTCGGTCTCGCCAAGCTCGAGCGCGAGACCCTGCATGAGCGCGCCTATGATGAAGTGAAGAAGGCGATCATGGGCGGTGCGATCGCGCCCGGCGAGCCGATGACGATCCGCGCCCTGGCGAAGGCGCTCGGCACCAGCGTGATGCCGGTGCGAGAGGCCCTGCGCCGGCTGGTCGCGGAGCGCGCCCTGGAGCTGCTGCCGAACCGTTCCGTCTCGCTGCCCGTCATGACGGCGGAGAAGTTCGACGAGATCGTGCGTATTCGACTGGCGCTCGAGGGCCTGATGGCCGAGACCGCGGCGAAGCACATCACGCAAGATGAGTTGAAGCGGATGTCGCGCCTCAACGACGAGATGATCGTCAAGCTGCGGCAGGGCGCCAAGAAATATCTGGCGCTGAACCAGGAGTTTCACTTCCAGCTCTATCTCGCGGCCCGCATGCCGCAGGCGATGTCGATCGTCGAGACCCTCTGGCTGCAGATCGGCCCCTTCCTTCACCACGTGACGACGGACTTCGGCAAGGCCGACTTCCTCGGCCATCACGAGGCGATGCTGAAGGCGCTGGCCAAGCGCGACGGCAACAAGGCGCGCGCTGCCATCGAAGCCGACATCAGCGAAGCAGCGCAGACCATCCTGACCTCGCTGCGCCAGGCCTGAACCTGCCCTGCGCCTGCGCGCGTTGTTTGTCGTGCTCTCGCCTGCAATCCGAACGAGCAGCCGAAGCTGAGCGGCAACCACTCGCTGCTCATTCCCCGATACTATAAGATGTCCGTTTGATGACCGGCGTACGGCTGTCTCGGGGGAGCGCCAATGATTTCCCGAAAACACGTGCTCGACAGGATCGAGCGGGCCCAGGGCAGGTTCCTGGACCGGCTGCGGCCTTGGGCCTATCCCGGACACGGCATCAAGCTGCCCCCAGTGCTGATGTTCGCGCTGTTGAAATCCGGCAGCATCTACATCCAGCGCGCGCTGCGGCGAACCCTCGAGGTCGAGGTTCGGCATGTCGGCGGGGTCGGCGCCAGCGGCAATTGGTTTTCTTATCCGGAGCTCTGCCGCTTCGCCGAGGGCAATGCCGTGTCGCGCGAGCACATGCCGCCCCGCCCGGAATTCGTGAAGGTGCTCGCCGGCTTCAACATCCGCCGTGTCGTGCTGCATGTGCGTGACCCGAGAGGCGCCATCCTCTCCTGGACCAACCAGATGGAGCGGCATCTGCCGAAGCGCGGGCTGAGCTACGTCTCTTTCTCCTGCGAGCAGGAGGTGCCCGACGCCTATCTGCAATGGAGCTTCGAGGAACGCCTGCGCTGGCAGGTCGAGCACATGATGCCGCGGATGGTCGCCTGGATCGACGGCTGGCTGGAGATCGCCGACCGCGGCGGTGAAGTCGAGTTCCTAGTCACCGACTATGCCGAACTGGCGCGCGACAGCCGAGCCTATCTCCGGAAGCTCCTGGACTTCTACCAAATCCCCTATCGGGAGGATTGGCTGAAGGTTCCGCGGCGCGATGTCGGCCGCAACAACATCCACTCGTTGATCATCGATGCGCCCGCCCGGCCGCCGCTCAGTCCGGAGATCTCGGCGGTGGCGAACGCCGCCCTGCCCTGCCGCCTGATCGACCGGTTCGGCTGGGCGCGCGCCTAGATCCGCGGCGCCCGAGCCTAGACCAACGCATGACTTGGCCGACGCCTTGGGCCGTGCCATATGACGGCTCCCCTGCCCGCAATTCCTCCCAGGAGACCGATATATGGCGACGATCACGACCAAGGACGGCACCGAGATCTTTTACAAGGACTGGGGCGCCAAGACCGCGCAGCCCATCGTCTTCCACCACGGCTGGCCGCTCTCCGCCGACGATTGGGACAACCAGATGATGTTCTTCCTGGAGCAGGGCTTCAGGGTGATCGCCCACGACCGGCGCGGCCACGGCCGATCGAGCCAGACCGACACCGGCAACGAGATGGACACCTATGCCGCCGACGTCATCGCTCTCGCCGCGCATCTCGACCTCAAGAACGCGATCCATGTCGGCCATTCGACCGGCGGCGGCGAGGTGGTGCATTACGTGGCGCGCGCCGAGGCCGGCCGGGTCAAGAAGGCGGTCATCATCGGCGCGGTGCCGCCGGTCATGCTGAAATCCGAGAAGAATCCGGGCGGCCTGCCGATCGAGGTGTTCGACGGCTTCCGCGCCGCGCTGATCGCCAACCGCGCCCAGTTCTTCCTGGAGATCCCGACCGGCCCGTTCTACGGCTTCAACCGGCCGGGCGCCAAGCTCTCCGAAGGTGCCATTCGCAACTGGTGGCGCCAGGGCATGATGGGCGGCGCCAAGGCGCATTACGACTGCATCAAGGCCTTTTCCGAGACCGATTTCACCGAGGACCTGAAAAAGATCGACGTTCCGGTGCTGGTGATGCACGGCGACGACGACCAGATCGTCCCCTATGCGGATTCCGCGCCGCTTGCCGCCAAGCTGCTGAAGAAGGGCGAGCTCAAGACCTATAAGGGCCTGCCGCATGGCATGGCGACCACCCACCCCGAGATCATCAACGCCGACCTGCTGGCCTTCTTCAAGAGCTGACCGGTTCCTTTCCGGCGCCGACGATAAGTTGATCGTCGGCGCCGCCTATTCCCGCTAGAACATCGCCGATGGACGCCCTCACCGCCTATGCCGGCCTGTTCACGGCCGCCTTCCTTTCCGCGACGATTCTGCCCGGCTCCTCCGAGGTGGTGCTGGTGATGCTGGCGCTGGAGCGCAAGCTCGACGTCACCATGCTGTTGCTGGTGGCCACCGTCGCCAATACCCTCGGCAGCGTGGTTGGCTGGATCATGGGCCGCTGGTTCGCCGGGCTTTCCGACCGGCGCTGGTTCCCCGCCTCGCCGGCGCAGATGGAACGCGCGTCGCGCTGGTTCGGCCGCTATGGCATCTGGGCACTCGCCCTCGCCTGGGTGCCGCTGATCGGCGACGCGCTGACCATCGTCGCCGGTGTCCTCCGGGTGCATCTCGGGCTGTTCACCGCCCTGGTCGGGCTGGGCAAGGGCCTGCGTTACGTGGCCGTGCTCTACGGCGCCGATATCCTGCACGCCTTGTTGGCCTGAGCGCTCAGCGGAAAAACCGGTTCTCCGGCCGCGGCAAGCCGAGATTCTCGCGCAGGGTGCGGCCTTCGTATTCCTTGCGGAACAGGCCGCGGCGCTGCAATTCCGGGATCACGCGGTCGACGAAATCGTCGAGGCCTTCGGGGACATAGGGGAACATCACGTTGAAGCCGTCGCAGGCCAGGGTCGAGAACCACTCCTCCATCCGGTCGACGATGGTCTGCGGCGTGCCGACCAGCTCCAGCGCGCCGTAGGAGCCGCCGACGATCTGCGCCAGTTGGCGCACGGTCAGGTTCTCCCGCGCCGCCATGTCGACCAGGCGCTGGCGGCCGCTCTGGCTGGCATTGCTCTCAGGGATTTCCGGCAGCGGCCCGTCGAGATCGAAGCCGGAGACGTCGGTGCCCAGCGCCACCGAGAGCGAGGCGATGCCGCTGTCGGGATGGACCAGGCTGTCGAGCTTGCGCTTCTTCGCGCGCGCCGCCTCCACCGTGTCGCCCACCACGACGAAGACGCCGGGCAGGATCTTCATGTGATCCGGCGAGCGGCCGAGCTTCTCCATGCGGCCTTTCACGTCGGCATAGAACTTGCGCGCCTCGACGATGCTGGTCTGGCCGGTGAAGACCGCCTCGGCGGTCTCGGCGGCGATCTGGCGGCCGGCCTCCGAGGCGCCGGCCTGCACGATCACCGGCCAACCCTGCACCGGCCGCGCGATGTTCAGCGGACCCTTGACCTTGAAATGCTCGCCCTTCCAGTTGAGCGTGTGCAGCTTCTCCGGGTCGAAATAGATGCCGCTCTCGACATCGCGGATGAAGGCGTCGTCGGCCCAGGAATCCCAGAGGCCCGTCACCACGTCGAAGAACTCACGGGCGCGGGCGTAGCGCGCATCATGCTCGACATGCTCGTCGCGGCCGAAGTTCATTGCCTCGTGCGGATTGCCGGAGGTGACCAGGTTCCAGCCGGCGCGCCCGCCGGAGAGGTGATCCAGCGAGGCGAAGCGCCGCGC
>JAYSFH010000337.1:0-4804 GCA_041913405.1 Dongia sp.
GAAGGAATGGTGCCGGAAGCTCTCGCGGCGGTGGATATTGGAGAGATGCACCTCGATCACCGGCAGCTCGGTGAAGATCAGCGCATCCAGGAGCGCCACCGAAGTGTGGCTCAGGCCCCCCGGGTTGATGATGATCGCCCTGGCGCTGCCGCGCGCCTCCTGGGCCCAGGTGACCAGATGGCCTTCGTGGTTGGACTGGCGGAAGTCCACGCTCAAGTCGAATTCCGCCGCGCGGGCGACCACCGCGGCCGCGATGTCGTCCAGCGTGGCGCGGCCATAGATCTCCGGCTGCCGTTGCCCCAGCAGATTGAGGTTCGGCCCGTTCAGCACCAAGAGATCGGTGGATTCGCGTTTTGCGGATTTCGCCAAGGATCGCTCGCCCAGGATTAGGTCAGTCAGAATCGCTCAGGGATGCCCGAGTGGGGCTTATCGTCCGGCCCTTATAGCCAGCACCTGGAGGGATCGCAACCAAACCGGCCTTTGGCCCGGCCGCGGCCGGTGCCGCCGCCGGGCAAACGCCTCAAATCACTGGGAAACCCGGCACGGGCGCCGGGCCGGATCAGCTGCCGCGGGCCTTCTTGATCAGGTCTTTCAGCTGCTCCAGCGGCACCGCGCCTTCGACCACCTGGTCGCCGATGATGAAGGTCGGCGTCGCGCCGATGTCGAGGGTCTTGGCCAGCGCATGGTTGGCCGAGATCGCCGGCTTGATCTTGTCGCTTTCCATGTCGGCCTCGAGCTTGGCGGCGTCCAGCCCGACCTTAGCGGCGATGCTCTTGATCACCTCCATGTCGAACGGACCGCGATGCTCCATCAGCGCCTGGTGGAACTCCCAGTATTTGCCCTGGCCGACCGAGGCCAGCGCCGCCTGCGCGGCGAGGATCGAATCCTGGCCGAGGATCGGGAACTCCTTCATCACCAGGCGGACGCCCTTGTCCTCCTCGAGCAGCTTCGCGAGCGGCGAGGCGACCGCCTTGCAGTAGGGGCAGTGGTAGTCGAAGAACTCGACCACGGTCACGTCGCCCATCGGGTTGCCGGCGACCGGCGTCGCCGGGTCGTTGAACAGGGCTTCCTTGTTCTGCGCCACCAGCTGGGTCTGGGCGTCGGCCTTGCTTTGCTCTTCCTTGGCCTGCAGCGCCTGGATCGCCTCGCGGATCACCTCGGGATTCTTCAGCAGGTAATCGTGGACGATCTTCTCGATCTCGGTCTTCTGCGCCCCGGTCATGCCATTGGGGGTCATTTCGGCTTCCTGGGCGGAAGCGAGCGGGGCGAGGAGCAGGAGCGCCAGCAGGGCGCTGAACAAGGTCTTCATCTGAGGTCCTTCATTGGAGAAATCTCACTCTTCTTCGTCGTCGCCGTCCGGTCCACCGGTGGCGGAGATGATGTCGTTGGCCTGGATCCATCCGGGCGAGCCGTTGGGCAGGCCCTTCAGCGCGCGCCGCGCCTGCATGCGCGCTTCCCGCTTGTTGTTGGCCGCCATGAATTGCTTGGCCTGGGCGAGCTGCGACATCGGGATCTGCCCGTCGCGGCCGTAGGCGATCGCCAGCAGGCGCCAGACGTCGGGATCGTTGGCCTGCATCCCGGCGGCGAATTCCAGGTTCGCGATCGCGAGCTTCACGTAGCGCGGGTCCTCGGTCTCGAGCTCGACCTGGCCCAGCTCCTGGCGCAGCAGCGCCTCGCCGGGCCGAAGCTCGACCGCGCGGTGCAGCAGCGGCAAGGCCTCGCGCAGGTTTCCGCTCTGGAACAGGAACCAGCCCTTCTGCTCGATGAAGAACGGATCCTCCGGCGATTCCTGGATCAGGCTATCCAGCAGGGTCATCGAATCTTTCACCCGGCTGACGCGGTAGAAGGCGATCGAGCGCGCGTAACGCGCCGGCTGCGAGGTGTCGGTCTTCGGATAGGCCAGCATCACCTGGTCGAAGGGCCAGAGATAGCCCTTCAGCTTCGCCAGCATGCGCTGGTGCATCTCGACCAGCGCCGGCGGGTCCTTGGCGTCGGAATAGGGGGAATGATCGACATGCTGCTGCACCGAATCGATACGGTCGATGGTCAGCGGGTGGGTCTGCAGGTAAGGATCCTGGCTGCCGGTGTTCAGCAGGATCTGGCTGTCGAGCTTCTGGAAGAATTCCAGCATGCCGCGCGACGATTGATGCGTCTTGTCGAGGAAGCTCATCCCGGCCTGGTCGGCCGACGATTCCTGGGTCCGGCTGTATTTCAGGATGTTCCGCAGCGCCATCTGCTGGCCCAGCATTGCCGTGCCGGCGCCGACGCCGGCATTGCCGGTCGCGACACCGGCCGCGATGCCGGCGAGCATCGCCACGATGTTCTCGATCATGGCGTTGTGCAGCTCGTCCTGGATGCGCACCAGATGCCCGCCGGCGATGTGGCCGGTTTCGTGGGCGATCACGCCGATCACCTGGTTCGGCGTGTCGGCGCGGATCAACAGGCCGGTGTTGATGTACATGTTCATGCCCGGCGTGACGAAGGCGTTGATCTGGTTGCTGTTGACCAGATGAACCTTGATCGCCGCGGCATCGAGGCCCGCGATCTTGAACACCGGCTCGGCATAGGCGCGGATCGTGGCCTCGATCTCGGCGTCGCGGATCAGCGGCGCGCCGCCCAGCGCCGCGGCCGGCAGCGACGCGACCAGCAGGGCAGCCACCGCCAGAGCCAGACTGCCGATGCGGAGCCCCCATCGGTCGACCGCTCTGCGGACAAGCAGTCGGTTGATCAAATCCTGGGTCCTTCTCTATGCTCGCCCCGGCTCGGGCGGGCACCTTTGAGAACGGTGCCGGCGCGGGCAGGTTGCAGCCGCGGGCCCCTAGCAAGTCGTTGGAGCGACGCCGAGCCGCTGAACCGCGGGTGCAATGTCGATCCCTTGGGAGAGCACAACATGCCTAGCGCCTATCATACTTTACCGGTGCGATCCAGGGTGGCCCCGGCGCGGCAGGACGGGTCAAAAAGCCGCGACGACCGCCGGAAAATCCGACATTTCGGCGGCTTCCTGCGGGGCAGCACGCGGGCCAAGGCGCTGCTGCTCGGGGTGGCCCTGCTGCCGGCGCTGGCGGCCTGCGGCTCCGGGCCGACCGCGAAGGTCACGACCAACTCGAACGACCGGCTGCAATCCACCCGCGCCGCCGGCAACCCCGAGGACGTCGGCCCGTTCGGCGGCGGCAGCTGGTGGGATTCCGACATGCGCGGCGGCGCGGTTGTGGACGAGCCGCGGGCGGCGCTGATCGCCCGCGACGTGCTGGCCTTGGGCGGCAACGCCGCCGATGCGGCGGTCGCGGCCTATTTCGCGCTGGCGGTGACCCTGCCCTCCGCGGCGGGGCTCGGCGGCGGCGGTGTCTGCCTGGTGCACGACGCCGACAAGGAAACCACCGAGGTGTTCGACTTCCTGCCGCGGGCGGCGAAAGGCGGGCTGGTCGCGGTGCCGGGCAACGTGCGCGGCATGGCGGCGATCAACGCGCGCTACGGCCGGCTGCCCTGGGCGCAGCTGGTGAATCCCGGCGCCAACCTCGCCGGCACCGGCACGGCGATCAGCCGCGCGCTCGCCAACGAGCTCAAGGCGGCCGGATCACGTCTTGGTGAGGACCCGCAGATGGCGGCGATCTTCACCCGGGACGGCGGCCAGCCGCGCGGCGAGACCGACAACATCCGCCAGGTCGATCTCGGCGCCACGCTCGAGCGGATCCGCGTCGGCGGCCTCAACGAGTTCTACAGCGGCCAGCTCGGCCGCAACCTGGCCGAGGCCGCGCAGTCGATCGGCGCGCCGCTGACCATCGACGATCTGCGCGCGTCGAAGACGGTGGTCTATCCGCCGGCGGCGATCGACGTCGGCGACCAGCAGCTGTTCTTTCCGGCGCCGCCGTCTTCCGGCGGCGTGCTCGCGGCGCAGATGGTCGCCGCGCTGGACGACATCGATGCCGGCAATCCCGCCGAGGTGGCGAAGGCGGTCAACGGCCTCATCGCCGATCGCCACGGCTGGATGAAGCCCGGCGGCGATGCGACCAAGGCGGCGGCGGAGCTCACGACCTCCGATCACGTCGGCGCCGCGATCGCGGCCAGGCTCGACGCGCCGGGTGCGGCGATGCAGGAGAATCCTTCCGCGACCGGGCTGGTCACCATGGATTCGCTCGGCCAGGGCGTTGCCTGCGAGTTCACCATGAACGCGCCCTTCGGCTCGGCGCGGATCGCGCCGGGCACCGGCATCATCCTGGCGCCGGCGCCGAACGATCGCGGCGCCGGCTTCAGCGCATTGGGCCCGATCATGCAGGCCAGCAATTCCAGCGGCCGGCTCTACTTCCTGGCGGCGGGCGGCGGCGGCGTGCCGGCGGACATCGCCAAGGCGCTGCTGTTCCATGCGGTCGCGAACGAGGACCAGGGGATCGAGAAGGCGATGGCGGACGGAAGGCTGTTCGCCGACGGCGCCGGCACGGTGTACCTGGAGGACGCGCTGGCCGGCGCCCAGGGTGCCGTCAGCGGCGCCGGCTTCAAGGTCGAGCATGCCGACAAGCTCGCCCGGGTGAATGCGATCTGGTGCCCGAAGAGCACGCCGTCCTCGCCCGACACCTGCCAGCTGAAGAACGACTTCCGCGGCAGCGGCCTCACCACCATCGTGAACAATCAATGAGTCCGCGCAGGTGAGCTGCAACGGCGTCTCACATCACTCTCCCTCTCCCTCTCCCCTCGTGGGAGAGGGTTGCGCAGGCTTAGCGAGCGCCAGCGAGGTCAGCCGCAGCTGGGTGAGGGGGCGCGCACCGCGAGGTGCGCAGCGCGGAAGCGCTCTACCGTGAAGCCGAATATG
>JAYSFH010000338.1:0-4800 GCA_041913405.1 Dongia sp.
CAGGCCGAGGCCGGCCGGATCGATTGCGCGCGCCCGCAGCCACTCGCCGAGATACTGCGCATAAGACGGCGTGCAGACCAAAGCGGCCGGCCGGATCACTTGCAGCGCGCGGGCGAGCCGCTCGGTGTTGCCGGTGCCGACCGGGATATGACAGGCGCCGATATTGCCGAAGGCATCGATCGCCGCGCCGGCGACGAAGGGGCCGGCATTGTAAGTCGAGACCATGCGCAGCCCGCGCCGCAATCCGGTCGCGGTGTAGGAGCGCGACGAGATCTCGATCCACATCGCGAGGTCCTTTGCGGTGAGCGGCATGTAGCAGGGCTCGCCGGTCGTGCCGCTGGTCGAATAGACGCGGACGATCCGATCGGGCGCGGCGGCGCAGTGGTCGCCGAACGGCGGCGACACCGCCTGGCTGGCGCGGATCTCGTCCTTCTCGGTGAAGGGCAGCTGGGCGATGCGCTCGAGGCCGCCGGCGGCGTCGGCGCCGGCGAAGCCGGCCGCGCGCAATTTGGCGCGGTGGAACCCCGAATGCTCGAAGAGATAGGCGATCTGGCGACGATAGGCCGCGCGGTCCCGGGCATTTTGTTCAGCGGGCGCCCGGGTCTCGACCTCGGGCCGGAAGATAAAACCGCTGCGCTGCTCGGTCATGACACACTCCGGCCCCTGGATTCAGAGGGTGTTTTCCACCCTGCCCGAGGCAATCCAGCCCGGTCAAGGAAGCCGCTGCCTCATGCTGCATCTGCGAGAAACCGGGGCGGCGTGAATTAATTGGTAAGGCCACTTTTCCAGTTGACCAATCTGGACCCCGGAGCGCAGGGTTCGGCCCGTCAGGGAGAGAAGAAAGGCGGCGAATGCCGTTCCAGGTCGTTGAGTCCCAACGCCTATACCAGCAGGTGGCCGAGCAGCTCGGCGGTCTGATCGACCGCGGCGAGTTCCGCGAGGGCGACCGCCTGCCGCCCGAACGCGAACTCTCCAAGAAACTCGGGGTCAGCCGCCCGGTGGTGCGCGAGGCGATGATCGCGCTCGAGATCGCCGGCCTGGTCGAAGTGCGCGGCGGCGCCGGCGCCTTCGTCAAATCGACACGGCTGGGCGCCGATCGTGCCTTGGCCTCACTGCCGGACCAGGGGCCAAGCCCGTTCGACCTGATCGCCGCCCGCAAGCTGCTCGAGGGTGAAATCGCCCTCCTGGCGGCGACGGCGATCCAGCCCGACGATTTGAAGCGGCTCGAGCAATCGATCGCGGATATGCGCGCCGACATCGCGGCCGGTCGCGACAGCCGTCCGGCCGACCGCGTCTTCCACGTGCGTCTCGCGGAAGCGACCCGCAACGCGGTGCTGGCGCATCTGGTCGACGGACTCTGGACGCATATGCTGACGCCCATCTTCGATGCGCTCAACCGGCACACCAACCTCGCCGGCAACGATCCGATGACGGTAGACGATCATGTGGTGATCGTGGCGGCGCTGGCGCGGCATGATGCCGAGGCGGCGCGCCGCGCGATGCGCGAGCATCTGGAGCATGTGGAAAGGATCCTGCTGCAGAGCGATTTGACTTGAGGCGAGTTTCAAAGACGGCGTCGGACCGCTTCCGGCAAGTGAAAAGAATCCGTAGGGAGGATTTATGATTCAGTTTCGGACGATGTTGCTGGCCGGCGTTGCGGCCATGTCGCTCGCGGGCGCAGCAGCCACGGGATCGGCCTGGGCCGAAGACGTCAAGGAAGTGCAAATGCTGCACTGGTGGACTTCCGGCGGCGAGGCTGCGGCGCTGAACGTGCTGAAGCAGGACCTGGCCAAGGAAGGCTATGCCTGGAAGGACGTGCCGGTCGCGGGCGGCGGCGGCGAAGCCGCGATGACCACCCTGAAGGCGATGGTGGCGGCCGGCAACCCGCCGACCGCGTCGCAGATCCTGGGCTACTTCGCGCTCGATTACGCCGAGGCCGGCAAGCTCGGCGACATCACCGAGCTCGCGACCAAGGAAGGCTGGGACAAGTCGATCCCCGCGGCGCTGCAGAAATTCACCACCACCGACGGCAAGTGGGGCGCGGTCCCGGTCAACATCCACTCGGTCAACTGGGTCTGGATCAACAAGGCGGTGATGGAGAAGATCGGCGGCACCGAGCCGAAGACCTTCGACGACTTCATCGCCCTCCTCGACAAGGCGAAGAAGGCGGGCGTGGTTCCGCTGGCTCTGGGCGGCCAGCCCTGGCAGGAAGCGACCATGTTCGATTCGGTGGTCGCCTCGACCGGCGGCATCGACTTCTACAAGAAGGCGTTCGTCGATCTCGATGAGTCGGCCTTGACCTCGGACACTATGAAGAAGGCGTTCGACAATCTCGCCAAGCTGCGGGACTACACCGATCCCAACTATGCCGGCCGCGACTGGAACCTCGCGACCGCCATGGTCATCAACGGCGAAGCGCTGGTGCAGGTGATGGGCGACTGGGCCAAAGGCGAGTTCAACGCCGCCAAGAAGGTCGCGGGCACGGACTTCCTCTGCTATCGCTTCCCGGGCACCGACGGCGCGGTGATCTACAACACCGATATGTTCGCCATGTTCGACGTCTCGGCCGACCGCAAGGCGGCGCAGTTGGCCTTGGCTGATGCGACGATGAGCCCGAGCTTCCAGTCGGCGTTCAACGTGGTGAAGGGTTCGGTGCCGGCGCGCATGGACGTGCCCGATACCGACTTCGACATCTGCGGCAAGAAGGGCATTGCCGACGTCAAGGCCGCCAATGCCGCCGGCAACTTCGTCGGCTCGATGGCGCAGAACTATGCCCAGCCGCCGGCCATCGCCGGGGCCTATCACGACGTGGTCACCAAGTTCTTCCACGGCGAGATCAAGTCCTCCGATGACGCGGTGAAGGAACTGCTCGCGGCCATCGACGCCGCGAAGTAAAACCGGCACACCCCTCCCCCATGCGTGGGTGCCTCCCATGCGCGTGGGGGAGGGTTCTCTCTCCGACGTTGCCGCGATAGGCGCTGATGAAAACTGCTTTGGCCAACTCCGCACTCACTGACAACGAGCAGCCCGGCTCGCTGCGGGCGAAAGCCCAGGCCTGGCTGCCGCGCATCGTCCTGGCGCCGTCCTTCGTCCTGGTGCTGGTCTTCGTCTACGGCTTCAACCTGTGGACGGTGTTTCTGAGCTTCACCAACTCGAAGGCCTTCGCCTCCACGAAGCTGGTGGGCTGGACCAATTACGAGCGGCTGTGGAACTGGACCTTCGCCAGCGACCCGCCGTCCAACTGGCACACCGCCATCGTCAACATGGCGATCTTCGGCGTGCTCTATGTCGCCTTCTGCCTGGCGCTGGGCCTGCTGCTGGCGATCCTGCTCGACCAGAAGATCCGCGGCGAAGGGATCCTCCGGCCGATCTATCTCTACCCGCTGGCGCTCTCCTTCATCGTAACCGGCACCGCCTGGAAGCTGTTCCTCGATCCACGCATCGGGCTCGAGAAGGCGGTGCATGACTGGGGCTGGCTGAGCTTCAGCTTCGACTGGGTGGTGACGCCGTCGAAGATGATCTATTGCGTGGCGATCGCCGGCATCTGGCAATCGTCGGGCTTCGTCATGGCGATGTTCCTGGCTGGCCTCCGCGGCGTCGACGGCGAGATCATCAAGGCGGCGCAGATCGACGGCGCCTCGACCTTCGCCACCTATCGCCGGATCATCATCCCGATGATGCGCCCGGTCTTCCTGTCGGCGATCATCATCCTGACCCATCTCGCCATCAAGTCCTACGACCTGGTGTTGTCGGTCACCGGCAAGAATCCGGGCGGCGCCGCCGAGCTGCCCTCGACTTTCATGTATTCCTTCACCTTCACCCGCAACCAGATGGCGGTGGGCTCGACCAGTGCGGTCATCATGCTGATGACGATCGCGGCGATCATGGTCCCCTATCTCTATTCCGAACTGCGGCAGAAGCGCTCATGACGGCCTTCGACCCCACCGCTGCGCCCGTGGCCGAGCCAACCCGTCACTCCATGGTGACGCGCGTGGTGATCTACGGGCTGCTGCTGCTCTTCGCCGTGGTCTACATCCTGCCGCTGGGCGTCATGGTGATGACCTCACTGAAGCCGCTGCACGAGGTCACCGGCGGCAACATGTTCGCGCTGCCCCAGGAGCTCACCTTCTATCCCTGGATCCAGGCCTGGAGCGAGGCACGGATCGGCGTCTCGGAGACCACTGGAATCAGCGGCTACTTCCTGAACTCGATCAAGATGGTGATCCCGGCGGTCGCGATCTCGACCCTGCTCGGCGCGCTGAACGGCTTCGTGCTGACCAAGTGGCGCTTTCCAGGCCACAACCTGGTGTTCGGCATGATGCTGTTCGCCTGTTTCATCCCGTTCCAGTCGATCATCATCCCGATGGCGGTGATCCTCGGCCATCTCGGCAGCTTCGGCAACACGCTGCGCGACCTCACCGGCTATTCCTTCGGCTTCGGCAACCCGATCGTCAACCTGGTCCTGGTCCACGTGGTCTACGGCCTCGGCTTCACCACGCTGTTCTTCCGCAATTACTACGAGGCCTTCCCGACCGAGCTGGTGAAGGCCGCCATGGTGGACGGCGCCAGCTTCTTCCAGATCTTCCGGCGGATCATGCTGCCGAACTCGATGCCGATCGTGATCGTGACCGTGATCTACCAGTTCACCAACATCTGGAACGACTTCCTGTTCGGCTCGACCTTTGCCGCGGGAGATCACGCGCCGATGACGGTGGCGCTCAACAACCTGGTGAACACCTCGACGGGCGTCGTCGAATACAATGTCAACATGGCGGCCGCGATCATCGCCGCGGCGCCGAC
>JAYSFH010000339.1:0-2553 GCA_041913405.1 Dongia sp.
CTCGAGCCAGAGCTTGGCCGCGATAAACACCTCCGCCAACGTCAAGTACGACAAGGGCTTGCTGTGACGGGAGGGGGGGGCGGCCAAGGCAGCGCCCCGTTCGTCTCCGTCGGTCAGATCTCGCGGCCGATCTTGGCGTCCAGCGAATACCGGCCGCCGCCGCGGATCACGAAGGCGAGGGCGACGATGCCCCAGAACAGCGGGTACTCATAGCCGCCGTCGGTCCAGAAATAGCCGTTGGCGAGATGCACGTGGAGGACGGCGACCGCCATCAATCCGGCGACCAGCCCGGCGGCGACGCGCGTGACCAGGCCGAGCGCAAGCGCGATGCCGCCGAAGACCTCGATCAGGCCGGCGAGCAGCGCGAAGGAGGCGGGGAGGCCGAGCTTGGTCGCGAAGAACTGGCCGGTCGCTTCGATTCCGTAGCCGCCGAAGGCGCCGAACAGCTTCTGCGCGCCATGCGGCACCAGCAGCAGGCCGGCGGTCGCGCGGACCAGCGGCTCGGCAAAGGGGGAACGCGCGTGCTGGATGCTGGCGAAGGCGGGGACGATCGGCTTGGCGCCGGAATTCAACGCGGTGTCGGACATCGGGCTTCTCCTCGGGATCACGCGGCACGCCCCAACGGCGCCGGCCGCCTGCCCCCAAGTTGGGCTCCGGAAAGCAGGTGAACAATCTCGTGCTTTGGAACCAGATTGTCCGTGAATTATGAACAATAACGAGAACGGGTGCTTAAGCGCCGCCATCAAGTTCTGGAGTCATCCGTCCGACCGGCGGCAGTTGCCGAACCAAATCGAGTTTATCGCGCTCATCCCGGGGATCGTCTCGGCGTCTGGCGGCAAGCTGTAGCCAAGGGTTTTCATTTCCTCAAGGCTCATGAACCTATCGATTTCGACGAACTCCATCGACGGCAAGGTAATCGTGATGGAGAGGTTCTGGGGATCGAAATCGCCACGCTCGACTCCTGCAACCCAGATTGAAATGTCGCGGCCATGGTGTGAGATGATTGCTGGGTAGTGCTCAGGCTCCCCTGCCAATGCGGCTGCCGTGCTCTCACTATATTGGAAGATGTCCAAGTCAATCGAGAATCCTTCGTATGGCATCCCGTGCAGGTCGACAGCATACTGGTCTTCGATTGCTCTCACCTGCGCACCATGTGGAGCGTATGCGTTGGACAGACCTTTAAATTCGACTCCGTCAGCAGCATCACGTAGCGCGACGTTGACGTCGAAACTACCTCTGCTGAAGCAAGTAAGAACGTCCGCACTTGAGCAAGTTACGGATAGCGCGGTCGCCAGCAGGGCTACGCAGCAACAAAAGGCGTGACGCATCGGCTTGCCTCACTTCCAAATCGGCTTCCCGCTGCCCGGCAGTCCGAGTTCGCTCCACATCGCGCTCACGCGATCGACCACATCCTGGTCCATGCGGATCTGGCGGCCCCATTCGCGCGTCGTCTCGGGCGGCATTTTATTGGTGGCGTCGAGCCCCAATTTGCCGCCGAGCCCGCTTTCCGGCGAGGCGAAGTCGAGATAGTCGATCGGCGTGTCCTCGACCGTCACGATGTCCCGCACCGGGTCCATCCGAGTCGAGATCGCCCACATCACGTCCTTCCAGTCGCGGGCATTGATGTCGTCATCCACCACGATCACGAACTTCGTATAGATGAACTGCCGCAGGAACGACCAGACGCCCATCATCACGCGCTTGGCATGGCCGGCATACGCCTTCTTCATCGAGACCACGGCGATGCGGTAGGAGCAGCCCTCCGGCGGCAGCCAGAAATCCTTGATCTCCGGGAATTGCTGCTGGAGCAGGGGAATGAACACCTCGTTCAACGCCTCGCCCAGGATCGAGGGCTCGTCGGGCGGCCGGCCGGTATAGGTGGACAGATAGAGCGGGTCCTTCCGCATCGTGATCGCGGAGATGGTGAACACCGGAAACGGCTCGACCGCATTGTAGAAGCCGGTGTGGTCGCCATAGGGCCCTTCGTCGCGATAGTCATCCAGCGACACATGGCCCTCGAGCACGATCTCCGCGGAGGCGGGGACCTTCAGCGGCACGGTCTTGCAATCGACCAGCTCGACCTTCTTCCCACGCAACAACCCGGCGAACTGGTATTCCGACACCGTGTCCGGCACCGGCGTCACCGCGGCGAGGATGGTGCCGGGATCGGCGCCGATCACCACGGCGGCGGGGAAGGGCTCCGGCTTCTGCGCCTTCCAGCGCGCGTGATGCTGCGCACCGCCGCGATGCTTCAGCCAGCGCATCAGCGTCTGGTTCTTGTTCAGCACCTGCATCCGGTAGATGCCGAGGTTGAAGTTATCCTCTTTCTTTTTCTTCTCCGGCCCCTTGGTCACCACCAACGGCCAGGTGATCAGCGGCGCCGGCTCGTTCGGCCAGCAGCCCTGGATCGGAAATGCGCCGAGGTCGATCTGGTCGCCGGTCAGCACGACGTCCTGCACCGGGCCATAGCCGACGGTCTTCGGCTGCATGGCCAGCACGGTCTTCACCAGCGGCAGCATCTCCAGCGCCTCGCGCCAGCCGCCGGGCGGCTCC
>JAYSFH010000339.1:2563-4798 GCA_041913405.1 Dongia sp.
TCAGGAAAGCGAGCGTCTCGCCCACCTGGCGGAGTTGGTCGGGCTCGCGGTCCATGCCCCAGGCCACGCGCTCGACCGTCCCGAACAGGTTGACCAGCATCGGGTGCTTGTAGGCCTTGCCGGTTCGCCGGTTCACGGGCTTCTCGAAGATCACGGCCGGCCCGCCCTCGGCGATCAGGCGGGTCTGGATCTCGGTCGCCTCCAATTCGGGGTCGACCGGCGCCGTCACGCGCTTCAGGCGTCCGGCGGCTTCGAGGCGGGCGATAAAATCGCGCAGGGAATCATAGGGCATGGCGCGGCGAGACTAGCGAATTAACAAGGACTCGTCACCCGCGGGCTTGACCCGCGGGTCTCGTGCCGATACTCGCCTGAGACAGACCCGCGGGCGACGGAGAAATCTTGAAGATTCCCACCGAGTTCGAAGACCTGCTCTCCCCCGCCGGCCGCCGCGTGCTGGCCGGCCGCGATGCCGCGATCTGCGGCGCCCTGGCCGACCCAAGACGCCGCTTCATCGCCCGCGAGGGTCTGGTGAAGAAAAGCACCGCCGAAGCTTTGCGCAAGACCCTCGAGCGGGAGATGCTGCCGCTGCTGAGCGATATGGCGATGCCGATCCCGCCCGAGACCATCTGGGAGATGAAGCACAATTACGAGGAATGGCTGCCGAAGACCGTCCGGGTCAAGACAGCCCGTCTCGAATCGAAGCGCGCGAAATCCACCATTCGCGCCCGGGAACTCGGCCTCATCGACCTGCTTTCGTCGGACAGCTTCGTCGCCTTCGCCGAAGCCGTCGCCGGCCGCCAGCTGAAGAAGAAGGGCGGTCAGCAGGTGCTCTGCTACGGCCCCGGCGACTATGCCGGACCGCACAACGACCATCACCCCGAGGATGCGGGCTACGAGAAGGGCTATCTCGACATCCACCTCTCGCTCGGCGGTCCGGCGGTCCAACACCAGTACCTGGTCTATGCGAAGTCCGGCCATTTCACCGAGATGGTCCCGGTGCACGGCCTCGGCACCATCACCGTCTATCGCCTGCCGTTCTGGCACCTGACCACGCCGCTGCAGGCGAAGCCCGGCCGCGAGAAGGACGCGCGGCGCTGGGTGCTGCTGGGGACGTTTGGGTTTAAGGACGGCGGGCGGTAGGGCCTCATGCAGCTGCAAGGCCCTCACCCAACCTCTCCCTACGGGAGAGGGGCTCACCGAGCGTTGGCTGGCAGTCATTCAGAATGGCCGTAGCAACAGCGTCCCCTCGCCCGTAGGGAGAGGGACAGGGTGAGGGCCTTGACGCTGCGTGAGGCCTATCAAGCTGAAATGGGCGCTAACCCTTCAGCCGCGCCGCTGCGAGTTCGCCCCACTCGGCATTCAGACTTCCATCATAGAACTTGGCGCCCGCCGTGCCGTACCAATAGCGCGCGTTGCCTTCGTCGCCTTCCTTGCGATGGAGATAGGCGTGGATCCGCGCGGCGTCCTTGCCGCTTTCGTCATCGACGCAGCCATGCGCTTTCGTCCAATCGCCCTTGGCGTCCCACCACAGCGCCTGCAGCGCCGGCGTCAGCCCGGCGGGCGGCGCGTCTGCTTTGAGCGACTGCTTGAACGCCGCGAGATCCATGCTCATCGTCCCTTCAGCATCGCGCCGAGGATGCCGCGCACGATCTGCCGCCCCAGCGAGGAGCCGACGGCACGGGCCGCCGACTTGGCGAAAGCCTCGGCCATGCCCTCGCGCTGTTGCCCCGCCGGTCTTGGCGCGGTCCTGGGCGCCTCGCGCGCGACCGGATAGTCCTCGCGCCGCTGCGGCGCCGGCTTCGGCATATCCGCCTTCGCGGTCAGCATCTCATAGGCGGATTCTCGATCGACCGCGCTGTCGTATTTGCCCTTCACCGGACTCTGCACCAGCATCGCCTGGCGTTCCTCGGGCTTGCACGGACCGATCCGCGCCGTCGGCGGCAGGATCAGCATGCGCTCGACCACGGTCGGCGCGCCCTTCGCGTCGAGGGTCGAGACCAGGGCCTCGCCGACCCCGAGCTCGGTGATCGCGGTCGCGGCATCGAAGGCCGGGTTGGCGCGGAAGGTCTCGGCCGCGGCCTTGACCGCCTTCTGGTCCCGCGGCGTGAAGGCGCGCAGGGCGTGCTGCACCCGGTTGCCAAGTTGGCCCAGCACGGTATCGGGCACGTCCAGCGGATTCTGGGTCACGAAATAGACGCCGACACCCTTCGAGCGAATCAGCCGCACGACCTGCTC
>JAYSFH010000340.1:0-4556 GCA_041913405.1 Dongia sp.
AGCCCCGGCCATTGCGACCGCATCGACTTCTGCCTGATGCGACCTGCCGCGCCGCGCTGATCGCGCCTACCGGTTCGCGCCGCCTTGGGCGAAGCGCACGGCTTCTTCAGCGGCGCGGATCAGCGCACGGGCCTTGTGCTGGCATTCCTGGTGCTCGGATTCCGGGACGGAATCCGCCACGATGCCGGCGCCGGCCTGGACATACATGACCTGATCCTTCACCACCGCGGTCCGGAGCACGATACAGGTGTCCATGGCGCCGTTGGCGGCGAAGTAGCCGATCGCGCCGCCGTAGATGCCGCGCTTCTCCGGCTCCAACTCCTCGATGATCTCCATGGCGCGGACCTTGGGGGCGCCGGAGACGGTGCCGGCGGGGAAACCCGCCATCAGCGCGTTCATCGCGTCGTATTGCGGGTCGATCTTGCCATCGACGTTGGAGACGATGTGCATGACGTGGGAATAGTATTCGATGATGTTGCGCTCGGTTACCTTGACCGAGCCGATGCGGGCGACGCGGCCCACGTCGTTGCGGCCGAGGTCGAGCAGCATCAGGTGCTCGGCCAGCTCCTTCTTGTCGGCAAGGAGATCGGCGGCAAGCGCGCGGTCTTCCTCCGGCGTCTTGCCGCGGGGCCGCGTGCCGGCGATCGGGCGGATGGTGACCGTCTCGTCGCGCAGCCGCACCAGGATCTCCGGCGAGGAGCCGATGATCGAGAAGCCGCCGAAATCGAGAAAATAGAGGAAGGGCGAGGGATTGAGGCGCCGCAAGCTCCGATAGAGCGCGAAGGGCGGCAAGGTGAAGGGCAGGCTGAAGCGCTGCGACAGCACGACCTGGAAGATGTCGCCGGCCAGGATGTATTCCTTGGCCTTGTCGACCATGGCCTTGTATTCGTCCGGGCTCATGTTGGAGCTGGGCGCGGGGAGTTCCAGGCGCGGGTCGATGTCGCTGCGCTGCTGCGGGAGACTGCGGTCGAGATCGTTGACCACGTCGCCGATCCGCTCGACCGCCTGGTTGTAGGCGGCGCGCGCCGAGAGCCCGATCCGCGGCCAGACTGGCGTCACGATGATCACGATGTCCTCGACATTGTCGAAGATCGCGATGACGGTGGGGCGCAGGAAGATGCTGTCCGGCACGCCGAGCTTGTCGGGGTTCTGCTGCGGCAGGTTCTCGACCAGCCGCACCATGTCGTAGCCCATGTAGCCGAAGACGCCTGAGGCCATCGGCGGCAATCCCTGCGGCACGTCGATGCGGCTCTCGCCGATCAGCGCGCGCAAGGAATCCAGCGAAGGCTTCTCCTCGGGCGTGAAGGCGTCGGGATCCGAGCGGGCGTTGCGGTTGATTTCCGCCTTGTCGCCGCGGCAGCGCCAGATCACGTCGGGTTTGAGGCCGATGATCGAATAACGGCCGCGCACCGCGCCGCCCTCGACCGATTCCAGCAGGAAGGCGTTGGCGCGGCCGTCGGCCAGCTTCAGCATCGCCGAAATCGGGGTCTCGAGATCGGCGACCCGTTTGGTCCAAACGAGTTGCGGCCGGCCGCTGGAATAGCGCGCGGCGAAGTCGTCGAAAGCCGGCTCGGTGCGCATGCTATTCCGAGATCCCTATTCAGAGATTAGGGAGTTGATGACGTCCTCGTTGATCTGCGGCTTGATCTCCTGCTGGAGCGCCGCGCTGAACTGCGCGGCGAGGTCGCCGCGGATCTGGTTGCTGATGCCCTGGGTCAGGGTGGCAACGTCGTCCGGATGCGCCTTCGGGTCGGGCGGCGTGATCGCGGTGACCTTGGCGACGACCGGGCCGTCCTTGCCGTCGCCGACCGCGGTCTCGCCCAGCTTCACGCCGAACAGGCTGGCGGCGAGGCCCTGGGCGATGCCGTTTTCCGGATCGCCCTTGCCGCGGGTGAAGGAAGCGGACTTCTTCACAGTGAGGCCGAGCGCGGTCGCTTCCGCGGCGAGGTCGCCGGTCTTCGCCTTCTCGGCGATTTCCTTGGCTTTTGCTGCTGCCGCCTCGTGCTGCTTGTCGGTCATCCAGTCGGCGGTCAGCTGCTCCTTCACCTGGTCCATCGGCTTGTCGGCCGGCGGGGTGGTGGCAGTGGTCTGCACCACGGCGTAGGAGCCGTCATTGAACGGCGTCACCGAGCTCTGGTTGCCGGAATCGGTGCTGAAGATCAGCTGCACCACGTCCGGTGTCAGGCCGGTATCGGCGCCCTTGTCGTCCTTGCCGGCGGAATCGACCGCGGCGACCTTGGTCACCTTCATCTTCAGCTTGGCGCCGGTCTCCTCGAGCGTGGCGCCGCCGGCCAGACTGTCGTCGAGCTGCTTGATGATCGAATCCAGGGATTCGGTCGCCCGGGCGAGCGCGATGTTGTGCTTCAGCTGGTCCTTCACCTCGTCGAGCGTCTTGGTGGTCGCGGGCTCGGACGAGATCACGTGCACGATGTGGATGCCGAAGGGGCTCTTCAGCGGCGCCGAGACGCCGCCCGCCGCCACCGCGAAGACCGGCTCGGCGATCTCCTGCGGCAGGCCCTCCTTCTGCAGCTTGCCGAGCACCACCGGATCGCCGCCGGTGACCTGCTTCACCGCATCGGCAAAGGCGGCGCCGCCCTTGATCGCGTCCTCGATCTTGTCGGCCTGGGCCTGGTCCTGAACCACGACCTGCTCGACCTCGCGAATGTCGGGGGTGGAGAAGCTGGCCTTCTGCGCCTCGTATTCCGCGGCGATCTCGTCGTCGCCGACGGCGATGTCGGCGATCAGGTCCTCCGGCGAGACGGTGAGCACGGTGGCGGCGCGGAATTCCGGCGCCTTGTAGCGGTCGGCGTGATCCTTGCGGTATTGCTCGAGCGCGGCGTCGTCCGGCATCGCGATGTCGGTCATCGCGGTGGACGGAATTTCCAGCACGTCGGCGGTGCGTTCCTCGGCCTGGCTGAGATAGATCTGCTCGGCATAGTTCTGCGGCACGGCGATGCCGGAGAGCGCCGCGCGGTAGAGTGCCTGGTTGACGAGGTCGGTCTGCACCTCGCTCACATAGCCGGCCTCGCTGAGGCCAAGCTTATCCAGGGACAGCATGAAGCGGTTGCGGTCGAACTGGCGCTGCTCGTTCTGGAACTGCGGGTCGGCCTGGATCTCGGCGACCGCGGTCGCCTGGCCGACGCCTAGGCCGTGGTCCTGGGCGAAGACTTTCAGCGAGTTGCGATTGACCGCCCCGGCGACGACCTGGGCCACGCCGCCGAACTGCGCGAACTGCTGGGCGGTGAAGTTGACGCCCTGCATCTGGGCAGCAAAGCGGTCCATCGCCTGCTTCAGGTCGCGGCGGAACTCGTTCTGCGAATACTTGATGCTGCCGATGGTGGCGACGGGCTTGGCCGCCTGGTCGCGGCTGAAGATGTCGCCGATGCCCCAGAGGGCGAAGGCCACGATCAGGAGGCCGAACAGAATCTTGGCAACGAGGCCGGTGCTCTTGCTACGGATCGAAGTCAGCATAAGTAGGTCAGGTCCATCACTTTAAGGAACCCCGGCATAAGGCCGGAAATCGGGCGGCATCATAGGGATGCACCCTTTTGACCGCAACCCGCCGCACCGCTGGATGGTTGTCCCGGTGGTCGTCCGGGTGGGCGGCCGCATCAGGACGCCGGAAAGCTCGGGAGGACATATGAAAATCACGCCGGGACTGATCTGGATCGGGTGGATAACCCTGGTCACGTTGGTCTTCTACCTCAGCCTTGCCATGCACACGGCAATCCTGCGGGGCCGGCACAAGGTCATGGCGCCGGCCGCCAGCGGCCATCCGGATTTCGACCTCGCCACCCGGATCCATGCCAATACCCTGGAATACCTGGTGCCGTTCCTGGTCGCGCTCTGGATGTGCGCCGTCTTCTATGAGCCGCTGCCGGCGGCGATCCTCGGTATCGTCTGGCTGTTCGGCCGGATCATCTATGTCTTCGGCTATTGGAGCGCGCCGCCGCGCCGCCAGCCGGGCTTCATCCTGGCGATGTTCGCCCTCATTCTGCTGCTGATCCTCACGGGCTATGGGCTTTTCCGCATGGGACTGGTAATGGGCGTCTGACGACGAACCAAGGGGGCGGGAATGGCCAAGCTGCGGCATCTGGTGGCGGGAAACTGGAAGATGAACGGCAGCCGCGCCATGGCGGCGCAGCTGATCTCGGAGCTGAAGGCCGGCAGCGCCGGCCTCAACGCCGACCTGCTGGTCTGCCCGCCGTTTCCCTACCTGATCCATGCCCATGAGTTCCTGACCGGCAGCACGATTGCGCTCGGTGCGCAGGATTGCGCGCCGCAGGAAAGCGGCGCCCATACCGGCGACGTCGCGCCGATGATGCTGAAGGATTGCGGCGCCACGCATGTGATCCTCGGGCATTCCGAGCGCCGCAGCGACCACGGGGAGTCCAGCGCCGAGATCGCGGCCAAGGCCAAGGCAGCGCAGGCCGTCGGCCTGGTCACCATCGTCTGCGTCGGCGAGACCGACAGCCAGCGCGTGGCCGGCGAGACCCTGAAAATCGTCGAATCCCAGATCGTCAATTCGGTGCCGCAGGGCTCGACCCCGGTCAACC
>JAYSFH010000340.1:4566-4775 GCA_041913405.1 Dongia sp.
CTGGTGGTCGCCTATGAGCCGGTCTGGGCGATTGGCACGGGCAAGACGCCGACCGCCGGCGACGTCGAGGTGGTGCATGCCCATATCCGCAAGTTGCTGGTTTCGAGCCTTAAAGACGGGCAGGGGGTGCGGATCCTCTATGGCGGCTCGGTGAAGCCTTCCAATGCCGCCGAGCTCATGGCGGTGCCGGAGGTCAACGGCGCCCTGGT
>JAYSFH010000341.1:0-4763 GCA_041913405.1 Dongia sp.
GGGTAGAGCCCGCGCTTGCCGAGATTGGGCTCGCAGGGCGTGGTCGCCTGGTAGTCGAGATAGACCGGCAGCTTCGGGCGATTCTCGAGAGTGGGACTGGTGTTCTTCATACTGTTCATTTGTGCCTGTGATCCCTTGCGATCAAGCTGCAGGTTGGATCTGGGTTGCGACCGGTGCCTGGATCCGCTTCCAAGCCGCCATGAAGGCGTCGATATCCGATTCCGTATTGGTCTCGCCGAGGCTGACGCGCAGAGCCGTGGCGGCCTGCGTCGCATCGAAGCCCATCGCCGTCACGACAGGGCTCGGACGCACCTTGCCGGAGGAGCAGGCCGAGCCCGCGCTGACCGCGATTCCGGCGAGATCCAGCGCCATCACCAGGGTCTCCGCCGGCTTCCCGCCCGCCGCAAAGCAGAGCGTGTTCGGCAGGCGCGCGACGTCGCGGCCGAAAATCGTCACCGCCGGATCCCAGTCGAGCAACCGGCGCTGCAAGGCATCGCGCAGCCGGGCGACATTGGCGCCGGCGGCAGAATCGATCGCCGCAACCGCCGCGCCGAAACCCGCGATCGCCGGCACGTTCTCGGTGCCCGCGCGCCGGCTCCGCTCCTGGCCGCCGCCGTGCAGCAGCGCCGAAACCGGCGTACCGTTGGTGACCAGGACACCGACACCCTGCGGTGCGCCGAACTTGTGGCCGGAGACCGTCAGCAGGTCGGCCCCGAGGCCGGCGAGATCGACGTCGATCCGACCCAGCGCCTGCGCCGCGTCGCAATGGAGCAGCGCGCCATGGGCATGGGCGATTTCCGCCGCAGCGGCCACCGGCTGCAACACGCCGGTCTCGTTGTTGGCCAGCATGATCGAAACCAGCGCCGGCTGCGCATCCTGCTGCAGCAAGCTGCGGAGATGATCGAGATCGACCACGCCATTGCGATCGACCCGGATCACCACGGCACCTGCGGCCAAAGCGGGCTTCAGTACCGAGTCATGCTCGATCGCCGAGACGACCAGCCGCCGCTCGCCGCGGCTGGCCAAAGCCAGCGCGTTCGCTTCGGTGCCGCCGGAGGTGAAGATCACGTTCTCCACCTTGGCGCCGACCCGGCGCGCGAATTTGGCGCGCGCATCTTCCATCAGCTTGCGCGCATTGCGGCCGAAGCCGTGGACCGAGGACGGATTGCCGACGGCTTCCAGCGCGGACATGACGGCACGCGCGGCTTCCGGGCGAACCGGCGCCGTCGCGTTCCAATCCATGTAGACCGCGCGCTGCATGCTGGTGCTTCTACTCCGCGGCCACGGGCGTGCTGCTGCCCGGATTGGGCGGGGTGGCGCCGTTGGTCGGAACCGCGGTGAGGACGGCATCGACGCCGTCTGCCTTCACCGCGCCGGAACGGCCGAGCACGCGCTTCTCGCAGACATCGGCGAGCGAGACCGAATTGAGGAAGAGATGGATCTGGTGCGACAGCTCTTCCCAGAGATCGTGGGTGAGGCAGCGGCTCTTGTCGCTGTGACAGCCGGTGCCGGAATTGGGCTTGCAGCGCGTGGCGCGGATCGGCTCATCGACCGCCATGATCGCGTCCGAAATGCGCGTGTCGTCGGCGCTGCGGGCCAGCAGATAGCCGCCGCCCGGACCGCGCACCGACTTCACCAGACCGGCGCGGCGGAGCTTCGCGAACAGCTGCTCCAGATAGGAGAGCGAGATTTCCTGGCGCCCGGAAATGTCGGCCAGGGCGACCGGCCTGCCGTTGCTGTGGCCGGCGAGATCCACCAGCGCCATGACGGCGTATCGTCCCTTCGTGCTCAGTCTCACGGCAGGTTCTCCTTACAGGGGGCTTCTCGGCGGATAGTCGCCGATGGCCAAGGCCTTCGGGTCGTCGTCTCCGTCCGAGAATGCGGGCGCGCCATTTCCATTCGTGTGCACGCCATTCAGATTTTCGGCTTCCAGCGCGGCGACCCGCGCCTGCAGCCTTGAAATATGGTCGAGCAAACCGTCGATCGCGCGCGCGACCGGGTCGGGCAGCTCGCGGCCGGGAATGCCGTAGGCGTCGAAATCCTTGCAGGCATCCTTGGGCTTCACCACGCGGCCGGGGATGCCGACCACGGCGACGCCCGGCGGCACGTCGCGCACCACCACCGCATTGGCGCCGACCCGGGCGTTCCGGCCGACCACGATGTCGCCCAGGATCTGGGCGCCGGCGCCGACGATGACCCCGTCTTCCAGGGTCGGGTGGCGCTTCACGTTGACCTGCGAGGCCGAATTGATCGAGGGCGAGATGCCGCCCAGGGTGACGTCGTGATAGAGGGTGACGTCGTCGCCGACGATGGCGGTCTCGCCGATCACCACGCCCATGCCGTGGTCGATGAACAGCCGCCGCCCGATCTGGGCGCCCGGATTGATCTCAATCCCGGTCAGGAAGCGGGAGAACTGCGAGATCAGCCGGGCCAGGGTGTAGAAACGCGCCTTATAGATACGGTGCGCCACCCGATGGCTGAGCACCGCCCAGAAGCAGGGATAGGCCAGGATCACCATCAGGCGCGAGCGCGCCGCCGGGTCCCGCGCCATCGTGGCGTCCACGTCTTCCGCAATCCGCTTGAAAATTCCGAGTGCCATCGTGTTTACTGTCGCGCCGCCGGGCTTAAGTGGATGGTGCTGCTCAGGTATCTCATCGCGAAAGATCATCGCGATTCCTGGCGGACATATAGTATCCCCGACTAACCTGGTCAAGAATTAGCGTGGCAGACCAGCCCTGCAAGGAATGGGAAGACCCTAAATCCAAGTAAGGTAATACCGAGCCAATCCCGGGGCGGCCCCAACCGGCCGCCTAACTTATTGCAAGATAAAGAAAATCAATTCCCAATGCCGGAAATCATCCTAAACGGGCCGGAAGGCCGCCTCGAGGGCCGCTACCAGCAGAGCGCGACTCCGAACGCGCCGATCGCCCTGATGCTGCACCCGCACCCGCAGCACGGCGGGACCATGAACAACAAGGTGGTCTATTCGCTCTACCAGAGCTTCCAGCGGCAGGGCTTCTCCGTCCTGCGCTTCAACTTTCGGGGCGTGGGCCGGTCCCAAGGCAAGTTCGACCGGGGCGAGGGCGAATTGAGCGACGCCGCGGCGGCGCTCGACTGGCTGCAGAGCTGGAACCAGAACGCGGCGCAATGCTGGATTGCCGGCTTCTCCTTCGGGGCCTGGATCGGCATGCAGCTCTTGATGCGCCGCCCGGAGATCAGCGGCTTCATCTCGGTGGCGCCGCCGGCCAATGTCTACGACTTCAGCTTCCTCGCCCCCTGCCCGTCCTCGGGCCTGATCATCCAGGGTGACCAGGACACGGTGGTCCCGCAGGAAGCGGTCGGCAAGCTCATCCAGAAGCTGAGCCACCAGCGCGGCATCAAGATCGACTACAAGGTGGTCGCCGGCGCCTCGCATTTCTTCAACGAGCATCTCGACCAGCTCGCCGGCGCGGTGGACACCTATCTCGAAACCGCGATCCCGGAAGCAGCGGCCAAGGCGCGCTCGACGCGGTAAACCGCCTCTATGATCCGAAACCCAATTCCCTGCTGTGCCGCAGCGCAAGCAGCATCACGACGTTGCGATCGTACCGATAGAGCACAAAATACCCGCCGCTTCCGAATGGGATGAACCACTCGCGCAGATCGGTATCTTCATATGGGCGGCCGATCTCCGGGTGGACCGAAAGCGCCTGAACACCGTCGTCAATGGTTTCTGCCGCTCGGTCTGCGGCTTCGGGATTGTTCGGTGCCAGAAAATCGTAGAACCGCTCTACATCTCTAAGGGCACGCGGCGACCAGATCAGGCGTGCCATGCGAGCACCGCAACGGCTACTTGTGAGGCTTTGGCGGCTTCACGCGCTTGCCGGCCGCCAGCTTGCGCAGCCAATCGCTTGCTTCCTCGCCGGTGACGTGCAGCCCAGTCGCCTGATATTCTTCCCAGGCTTCAAGCGCATCGCGTTTGAACTCCTCGCGCTTTTCTTCCCGGTCTACGTACTGCTCGATCGCTTCTCGCATCAACCAATGGGCAGAGCGACGGCGAGCATCCGCCAGTCGCTTCAGGCGGTCCTTGATGTCAGGCTCCAGCTTCAAACTGGTCGTCGGCGCAGAGGCCATGCCGCAGTGCTCCAAGGTGTTACTCGGTAGCAATATAGCCCGGCTTAGGCCAGTTTCAAAGCGCCCGTGGCAGGCCGATGGAGCCTTCCCCCGATTGTCGGCTGCCCGACCCCCGTCGTGCCAGGAAAGCTGATCGGCAGACCACGCAGCGAGCGCACCGCCATCAGGGCAAAGGCCTGCGCCTCGACGAGATCGCCGTCCCAGCCGATCGCCTCGATCGGATCGAACGCGACGCCGAGCCTCTTGCGCAAGGCCGCCATCAGCACCGGGTTGTGACGGCCGCCGCCGCAGACCAGCCAGCGCTTCGGCGCTTGCGGGAGATGCGCGATGCCGGCCGCGATCGACGCCGCGGTGATCGCCGTCAAGGTGGCGGCGCCATCGGCCGCCGACATCGCGCCGAGTGAAAATGCTTTGAACGCATCGCGATCCAGCGACTTCGGCGCAGCGCGCTTGAAGAACGGATTCTCAAGAAAGCGCTCGACCGCGGCTTCATCCACGCGCCCGCTCTTCGCCAGCGCGCCGTCGCGATCGACCGGTTCGCCGGTGTGGCGCAAAGCCCAGTCGTCGATCAAGGCATTGCCCGGCCCGGTGTCGAAGGCGATCAGCGCATCCGCGTCTCCAATGAAGGTCACGTTGGAGACGCCGCCGAT
>JAYSFH010000342.1:0-4762 GCA_041913405.1 Dongia sp.
ATGACGGTATCGAGAGCGGCACGCATAAGATGCTGACCGACGCCGGAATCAAAGTCATCGTCGCGCATCCATTGCAAACGGCATCGGTCGCGTAACGGCGCGATCGTTGAACAACGAAGAAAACGGTGAACAGGGGGCCGGAAAGAATGAAGTTTCTCGCTGCGCCAGCAATCGCCACCGCGCGCTGAAGCCCACGCGCATGGCGATCGTCGTCTTCGACATCGGCAAGACCAACCTGAAGCTCTCCCTGGTCGAAGGGGGCGCCATCCGGCATGCACTGTCGCAGCCGAACGTGAATCTGCCCGGACCGCCCTATCTGCATTTCGACACCGAGGCGACCTGGGCCTTCCTGCTGAAGGGCCTGGGCAAGCTCGCTGCGATGGCGAAGATCACCGACATCGTGCCCGTGGCGCACGGCGCAGCCGGCGTGCTGGTCGATGCCAACGGCAATCTCGCACTGCCGATGCTCGACTACGAGCACCCGATCCAGGACGACGGCTACGACGCGGTTGCTTCGCCTTTCTCCGAGACCTTCACCCCGAGGATGGCGAACGGCCTGGTGTTCGGCCGCCAGCTCTATTGGCAGAAGCGGAACTTCCCGGACGGTTTCGCGCGGATCAAATGGATCTTCGGTCATCCGCAATACTGGGCCTTCCGCCTGACCGGCCAGGCCTGGAGCGAAGTCACCTCCTTGGGCTGCCATGGCGGACTCTGGCGGCCCGTGGAAGGCACCTTCAGCAGCTTCACCGAGAAGATGAGCTGGACTCATCTCTTCCCGCCGCTGAAGAAAGCGAGCGACGTCGCCGGTCCGCCGACGCCGGAGGTGCTGCGCCAGACCGGCCTGCCGGCAGATTGCCGGGTGCGGGTCGGCATCCATGACAGCAATGCCTCCTTCCTGCGCCACCGCATGACGCGGCCGATGCCCTTCGCGGTCGCCTCGACCGGAACCTGGGTGGTCTGCATGGCGGCGGGTGCGGACCCGCGGCAGATGCCGGAGAACCGCAACTGCCTTTCCAATGTCGACGCGCTCGGCACGCCCGTGCCCTGCTGCAATTTCATGGGCGGCCGCGAGTTCTCGCGTCTCACCAAGGGCCTCAACGGCTGCGTCACGACGATGGACGACGTCGCCGCGGTGGTGGAGCAGGGCTCGATCCTGGTGCCGCCCCTGGGCGATGACGGCGGTCCGTTCGACGGCAATCCGTTGGGTGGCCCAGGCGGCACGCCGACCCGGACCGACGAGCAGGCGGTGGCAAGGGCCAGCGTCTACCTGGCGCTGATGACCGACTACTGCTTCGACCTGTTGCAGGCCAAAGGCCCGGTGATCGTCGAGGGCAGTCTCACCGGCAACCACGCCTATCTCGGCGCGCTCGCCAGCCTCCGCCGATCGGAACCGGTGATGGTCTCCCGCGACGCCACCGGCACGGTTTCGGGTGCGGTGCTGCTGGCCGGTTCCGGCATTCCCGACGAGCCGGAGGTGGTCGAGCCGATCGACCTGCCGATGGCGGAATACAAGCAGGCCTGGCGCGAGGCGCTGCCCGCATGACCAACCTGCTCGAAGTCTCCGGCGTCTCGAAATCCTTCGGTCCCGTGAAGGTGCTGAAGGAAATCAGCTTCGACGTGCGTCCAGGCGAGGTCCACGCTTTGCTCGGCGAGAACGGCGCCGGAAAATCCACGCTGATCAAGATCGTCGCCGGCGTGATCCTCGCCGACGAAGGCGAGGTCAAGCTGGAAGGCAAGCCGGTGCGCTTCGCCAGCCCGCGCGAGGCGGCGGCGCAGGGCATCGCCACGGTCTACCAGGAGCTGCTGCTGTTCCCCGATCTCACCGTCGCAGAGAACATCTATCTCGGGCATGCGCCGAAGACCAAATGGGGCACGCTCGACTGGAACGCCATGCGGGCCGGCGCCCGTGTGCTGCTGGACTCGCTCGACAGTCCGGACCTCGACGTCGATACCATCGTCGGCAAGCTCTCGGTCGCAAATCGCCAAAGGGTCGAGATCGCCAAGGCGCTTTCGCAGAATGCCAAGCTGGTCATCATGGACGAGCCGACGGCGGCCCTGGCGGACGCGGATGCGCGCAAGCTGATGGAAGTCGTGAAGCGGCTGCGCGACCGCGGTGTCGGCATCATCTATGTCTCGCACCGTCTTCCGGAGATCTTCGCCCTGGCCGACCGGGTGACGGTGCTGCGCGACGGCACCTATGTCGGCACCAAGCCGATCGGCGAAGTGACCGAAGGCGATCTCGTCTCGATGATGGTCGGTCGCGCCATCGACCATCTCTTCCCCAAGGTCGACACCACGCCCGGCGAGACCATCCTTGAGGTCAGGAATCTCTGCTACCGCAACGTGGTCAGCGACATCAGCTTCAGCCTGCGCGCCGGCGAGATCGTCGGCATCGCCGGACTGGTCGGCTCCGGCCGTACCGAGACCGCGCTCACCATCTTCGGCATCACGCCGGCGACCTCCGGCGAGATCCTGATCGACGGCGAGCCGGTGACGATCGGGAGCCCGGACGACGCCCGCCGCCTGAAGATCGCCTATGTACCGGAGGACCGCGGCTCGCAGGGCCTCATCCGCCCGCAGACCATCCGCGAGAATGTCTCGCTGGCGATCCTCGACCGCATCGCCAAGGCCTTCGTGGTCGACCGCCCGCGCGAGGGCAGTCTCGCCCGCCAGGCCATCGAGCGTTTCGGCATCCGCACCCGCGGCCCGGAGCAGCGGGTGAAGCAGCTCTCCGGCGGCAACCAGCAGAAAGTCGTGCTGGCGAAATGGGTCGCGACCGAGCCGCGGGTGCTGATCATGGACGAACCGACCCGCGGCATCGATGTCGGGGCGAAGGCGGAGATCCACGCGCTGATGAGCCGGCTCGCGGGGCAGGGGCTGGCGGTGCTGATGATCTCCAGCGAGCTGCCCGAGGTGCTCGGCATGAGCGACCGCGTCCTGGTGATGCGCGGCGGCCGCATCGTCGGCGTGTTCGATCGCAAGGACGCGACCCCCGATGCGGTCGGCGCCGCGATGACCGCGGCCAAGAGCGGCCACAGCCTTGAATCGGCAGGAGCGGCAGCGTCATGACAGCGGCACAGAACAACATGGGCGCGGTGCCGGTCCGGCGCTGGAAGTCGGTCATCGAATCCTACGGCCAGGAATTGGTGATCCTAGGTGTCATCGTCGTGCTGTTCGTCGGCGTCGGGCTGTACAACCCGCGCTTCCTCTCGGTCACCAATATCAACAGCATCTTCGTCGGCAACGCCTATATCGCGATCGCCGCGATCGGGATGTCGCTGGTGATCATCTCCGGCAACATCGACGTCTCGGTCGGCTCATTGATCGGCGTGCTCGCTACCATCGCCGGCACCATGGCGGTCAACGGCTATCCGGTCATTATCTGCTGGCTGGTGCCGATCGCGGTCGGCATGGCGATCAATGCCGGCGTCGGCTTCCTGGTCGCTTATGTGAAGATCCCGTCGATCGTGGTGACCCTCGGCATGCTCTCGATCCTCAAAGGCGGCCTGATCAGCGTCACCGGCGGCGCCTGGATCAGCGGCATGCCGCCGGAATTCATGATCGCCCAGTTTCGCCTGTTCGGCATTCCCTCCTCGGTCTATTTCATGGTGGTGCTGACCCTGTTGGCAGCGCTCTGGATGAAATATTCGGTGTTCGGCCGCACCATCTACGCGATCGGCGGCAACCCGGAAGCGGCGCGAGTGAGCGGCATCCGCATGCAGTCCTCGGTGGTCGGCATCTTCACCATCCATGGGATGTTCGCCGGCATCGCCGCGATCCTGTTCGCGACCCAGCTTCAGGTCATCCAGTCGACCGTGCCGCCCAACCTCGAGCTCACCGTCATCACCGCCTCGGTGGTCGGCGGCGTCAGCATCCTCGGCGGCACCGGCACGGTGCTCGGTTCCACTTTGGCCGCGATCCTGTTCGCCGCGATCGGCTCCTCGCTGGTCTTCCTCAACGTCTCCGCCTATTGGCTGCGCGCGGTGCAGGGGTTGATGATCCTCGCCACCGTCCTGGCCGACATGGCCCGCAGGCGGAGGATCTGATGGCGACCATGGTCATGAACCGCGTGCTGCGCCACGAATCGATCCTCGGGGTTCTGCTGATCGCGGCGCTGGTCGTGCTCGCCGCGCAGTCGGAGCATTTCTGGACCGCCGACAATCTCCTCAACCAGGGCCGCCTGATCGCCGAGGTCGGGTTGATCGCCTTGCCGATGACCTTCGTCATCGTGACCGGCGGCATCGATCTCTCGGTCGGCTCGATCTTCGGCCTATCGGCGATCCTGCTCGGCGTCTTCTGGCAGAATATGGGCATGCCGCTTCCCGTCGCGATGCTCGCTGCCGTTCTGGTCGGCGCGATTGCAGGCCTGGGCAACGGCCTCATCATCACCCGCTTCAAGGTGCCGCCGCTGATCGCGACCCTCGCCACGCTGGCGCTCTATCGCGGATTGGCGGAAGGCATCAGCCAGGCGCGCTCGGTGCGGGGCTATCCCGAATGGTTCTTCGTGCTGGGGCAGGGCGAGGTGCTGGGCGTGCCGACCCAGCTCTGGCTGCTGGTCGTCTGTTTCGTGATCGCGGCCTTCATCCTGGGAATGACCACTTTCGGCCGCACCACCTATGCGATCGGCTCCAACGAGGTGGCGGCGCGCTTCTCCGGCCTGAAGGTCGACCGCGCCAAGCTGCTGATCTATGGCGCCTCGGGTCTGATCTCGGGCCTCGCCGCAGTGATCTTCGTCAGCCGGGTCTCCACCACGCGCTCGGAC
>JAYSFH010000343.1:0-4747 GCA_041913405.1 Dongia sp.
CCTCGAAGTCATGCGCCGGCATGCGGTCGCGGGTACGGCGGTAGACGATCAGCGCCTCTTCCGCCCCGAGACGGCGCGCGGTGCGCGCGACGTCGAGCGCGGTGTTGCCGCCGCCATAGATCACCACGCGGCGGCCGAGCTTCGGCGCCTCGGCGCCGTCCATGGAGCGCAGTACCGAGACGGCATCGAGGATGCGGGCGCCCTCGGCCGCCGGCACATAGGCGCGCTTGGCCAGCTGTGCGCCGATCGCGAGGAAGGTCGCGTCGAAGCCTTGCATCGCCTCTTTGATGTCGTCGATCTTGGCGTTGAGGTCGAGGGTCACGCCGAGATCGAGGATGCGGGCGATCTCGGCGTCGAGCACTTCGCGCGGCAGGCGGTATTTCGGGATGCCGAAGCGCATCATGCCGCCGGCCATCGGCCCGGCCTCGCGGATGGTGACCGCATGGCCGCGGCGCGCCAGATGATAGGCGGCTGATAGGCCCGACGGTCCAGCGCCGACGATGAGCACGCGTTTGCCGCTCGCGACGGCGGGCTTCGGGAAGCGCCAGCCCTGGCGGATCGCCTCGTCGCCGAGGAAGCGCTCGACCGCGTTGATGCCGACGGCGGTGTCGAGCTTGCCGCGATTGCAGGCGGTCTCGCAGGGGTGATAGCAGACCCGGCCCATCACCGCCGGCATCGGGTTATCGAGCGTCAGTTTCTCGAAGGCCTCGCGGTAGCGGCCTTCCTCGGCGCAATAGAGCCAGCCCTGGATGTCCTCGCCGGCCGGGCAGGCGGCGTTGCAGGGCGGCAGGTGATCGGCATAGACCGGACGCTCGCTGCGCCAGCTGCCGGTGTGGTTGGCGCGGCTGGAGCCGACGTCGAGGGTGATGGCGTAAGGCTTGTTCTCCATGGCTCAGACCTCGGCCGCCGAATCGATCAGGCCGTAGCGGGCGATGTTGCGGTCGGCGATCGCCTGCAGCCGGGCGATCGTCGCGGCACCGGTTGCGTCCTTGAAGAGATGCGCGAAGCGCTTCTGGGGCTTCAGATACTCCTCGACCGGACGCTTCCCGCGAATCTTCAGCGTCTCCGTCACCTCGCCGTTGCCGCCTTCGAAGACCGGGAAGAGACCGGTCTCGACCGCGAGCCGCGCGATCTTGATGGTCTCGTTCGACACCGTGCCCCAGCCGAGCGGGCAAGGCACCAGGACGTGGATGTAGCGCGCGCCGTGGATCGCCATCGCGCGCTCCACCTTGGCCTCGAGGTCGCGCAGGTTGGCGACGGTCGCGGTGGCGACATAGGGAATCTCGTGCGCGAGCGCGATCCGCGGCAGATCCTTGCCCTGGCCGAACACGTTGCCCGGTTCCCTGCCGATCGCTGGCGTGGTCGCGGTGCGCGCCGCCGGCGGGGTCGCCGAGGAGCGCTGCACGCCGGTGTTCATATAGCCTTCATTGTCGTAGCAGATGTAGAGCACATCGTCGTTGCGCTCGAACATCCCGGAGAGGCAGCCGAAGCCGATGTCGGTGGTGCCGCCGTCGCCGCCCTGGGCGATCACGCGGGTCGGCCTGCCCTTCACCTTCATCGCCGCGGCAAGGCCGGTCGCGACCGCCGGGGCATTGCCGAACAGCGAATGGATCCACGGGATCTGCCAGGAGGTCTCCGGATAGGGCGTCGAGAAGACCTCGAGACAACCGGTCGCGTTGGCGGCGATAAGGTCGCGCCCCGCGGCGCGCATCGCGGCATCGACCGCATAGCGCGCGCCCAGAGCCTCGCCGCAGCCCTGGCAGGCGCGATGGCCGCAGGAGAGCGCATTGGCGCGGCCTTGCTCCGATTGCGCGGTGCGCGTCTCGGCCGGCAGCAGGCGATTGCCGATCGTATGCGTGCCGGTCTGGTAGAACTTGACGGGCGTGTAGGCCATGGTGCGGTCCTCAGCTCCAACCCTCAGGCGATCCGGGCGGCGACCGCGCCCAGATGCTTCAGCAGGTTCTCCGCGATCGGGCCCGAGCGGCGCAGGTTGCCCATGCGCTCGAGCTCGTGCTTCACCACCGGAAGATTGAGATCGAGGAAGTGCAGCGGCTCGGCGATGCCGTCGACCACGGTGTCGAACAGGCGGCGCAGCGAGTCCTTGGTGATGGCGCGGCCGCCGAGACCGGCGATCGCCGCGGTGCCGACCTGGTGCAGCGATGGATCGAGCGCCATCCGCACGTCGGTCGAGACCACGCCGCCCATGCCGACCGCCAGCGCCTTCTCCACCACCACCCAGCGCTTGGCGTGGCGCAGGGCCGCTCGGATCGCCTCTGCCGGGAAGGGGCGGTAGCTGACGATCCCGAGCGCGCCGATCTTCACCCCGGATTGGCGCATCTCGTCGATCACGTCCTTGATTGTGCCCAAGACCGATCCCAGCGCGATGACCACGGTTTCGGCATCGTCCAGCCGGTAGGGCCGGACCAGGCCGCCGGAATCGCGACCGAAGGCGGCGGCAAATTCCGCGGCGATGTCGGGGATAAGCTCCAGCGCTTCTTCTTGCCGGTAATGCGCCAGATAGCGCACCTCGGTGAAGGCCTCCGGCCCGACCATGGCGCCGATGGTGACGGGATCGTTCGGATCCAGCACCTGGCGCGGCTCGTAGCGCGGCAGGAAGGCATCGACCTCCGCTTGCGTCGGCAAATCGACCTGCTCATAGGCATGGGTGAGGATGAAGCCGTCCATGCAGACCATCACCGGCAAGGACAGTTCCTCGGCCAGGCGAAAGGCCTGGATGTGGAGATCGGCCGCCTCCTGGTTGGTTTCGGCGAACAGCTGGACCCAGCCGCTGTCCCGTTGCGAGAGCGCGTCGCTGTGGTCGTTCCAGATGTTGATCGGCGCCCCGATCGCCCGGTTGGCCACCGTCATGACGATCGGCAGGCCGAGGCCGGAGGCGTTGTAGATCGCCTCCACCATGAAGAGGAGGCCCTGGCTGGCGGTCGCCGTATAGGCGCGGGCACCGGCGGCACTGGCGCCGATCGCGACCGACATCGCCGCGAATTCGCTTTCGACGTTGATGTATTCGCAAGGCGTGAGCGCGCCGCTTTTCACCAGTTCGCCGACCGCCTCGACGATGTGGGTCTGCGGGCTGATCGGATAGGCGCAGACCACTTCCGGACGACACAAAGCGACGGTCTCGGCGACGGCGCGCGAGCCTTCGATCTGCTTCAGCATCACGCCACCTCTTTCATCTCGGCGAGCACCCAGTCATGCGCGGCCTCTGCGGCGGCGATGTTGGCCGCGGCCACCGCACCGGAGAATTTCTCGGCGATGGCGGACTTGACCGAGGCGAGGTGGACCAGGCCGGCAAAGGCGGCGAGGCCGCCGAGCAGGGCGGCGTTCGGCAGCGCGCGGCCGACATGCTTCAGCGCGAGTTCGCTCGCCGGCACGGTCAGCAGGCGCTCGCTGCGGTGCCCGAGCGCATCCAGCCCGAGCGCCGCGGCGCTGCGGGCGGAATTGACCAGCACATAGCCGTCCGGTTTGAGGCCCTGGAACAGGTTGACCTGATGCAGCAAGGTCGGGTCCTGGATGATCAGCGCGTTGGGCGTCATCACCGGCTCGCGCACCCGGATCGGCTTGTCGTCGATCCGGCAGAAGGCCATGACCGGCGCACCCGTGCGCTCCGAGCCGAAGCTCGGGAAAGCCTGGGCATGGCGGCCCTCGAGAAAGCCGGCGATCGACAGCATTTCCGCCGCCGTCACCACGCCCTGGCCGCCGCGCCCGTGAATCCTGACCTCGAACATGCCCGATCCTTGCCTAGGCCCACGAGCATCCGCCCGGCGGGCCCGGGGCGCCTTGATCGAAGTCATAGGCCGCGAAGCAGCTAGGGTTTCGGATGGGCGGCGAAGAATTGCCAGATCAGGGGCGTCGCGGCGATCGCCTGCGAGGGCTCGTCGAGGAACTTGGCCAGCCGCTTGCCGCCCGGCCAGGCATGGCTCCCGCCTTGGATCACGTAGTAATCGACCGCGATGCCGAGCGCGCAGAGCGGATAGGAGCGCAAGGTGACGTCGGGCGCCGGAGAACTGACGATCGGGTCGTTGCTGCAATCGTCATAGCCGGCCCAAAGTGCTACCGAGCGTTCGACCGGCGGGTAGGGAATCTTGACGATCGACTTCTCGCCGATGCCGCCCTCGATCGGCACGTTGCGGTCGGCTTTGCCGTGGATATGCAGCACCGATACGGGGAAATTCGGCTCGCAGGGCGCCACCATCACGACGGCAGAAACCGGGGCGATCGCCGCCACCAGGTCGCTGGCCTCGCAGCCGAGGCGATAGGCCATCATGCCGCCGTTGGAGAGGCCGGTCGCGTAGATGCGCTTCGGGTCGAGCGGCGTGGCGGCGGCGATCTCCGCCACCATGGCGCGGATGAAGCCGACGTCGTCCACGCCGCGCTCGACCGCGACCCCGCAGCAGGCGCCGGCATTCCAGGTGTGAAAGCGGCTGCGCGCAGTGCCCTCGGGATAGGCGACGATGAAGCCGCGCTGGTCGGCTTCCGCATCGAAGCCGGTCTGGGCAATGGCGCTCTTCGCCGAGCCGCCGCCGCCGTGCAGCACGATCACCAGCGCCGCCGGGGCTCTCACATTGCGCGGCACGTGCAGCGCATAGCTGCGCTCGGTCTGGTCGACGGTGATTCTGTGCAGGCTGTCTTCGGCTTGGGCGCCGAAGCTGAAGATGCAAAGCAGCGCCAAAACAAAACCGGCCGGACGAAGGCGCGCCCGGCCGGAGTTTGTTGCAGCCCGGGAAATCCC
>JAYSFH010000344.1:0-2215 GCA_041913405.1 Dongia sp.
AAGCGGAAGCCCGCCCCGAAGCGGAAGGTGGCGAAGAAAGCCGCGAAGAAGGCGGCACCGAAGCGCAAGGTCGCGAAGAAGGCCGCACCAAAGCCCGCAGCGTCGAAAGCCGTAGCGCCGAAACCCGCTGCGCCCGCAACCATTGCGGCGCCGCGCGTCCCCGAAGCGCCGCAGACTTACAGCGCGCCGCCGCAGGAACCGCTGGCGGAAGCGCCGGCCGCCTCCGGCATGTCGACCTCGACCGAGCCGACCTAGGCGCTGCTCAGACCACCCGGTCCAGCAGCGGCTTGCCGGCGAAGAAGGCGTCGAGGTTGTCCAGCGCCTTGAAGCCCATGGCGTTGCGGGTGTCCACCGTGGCGCTGCCGAGATGCGGCAGCAGGAACACGTTCTGCAGCTCGCGGTAGGCTGGGTTGAGGTTGGGCTCGTTCTCGAAGACGTCGAGTCCGGCGGAAAAGAGCTTGCCCGACTTCAGGGCGGCAATGAGGGCGGTATCGTCGACCAGCGTGCCGCGCGCGGTGTTGATCACGATCGCATTGTCCGGAAGCTTGGCGATGCGGGCGGCGTTCAGCCAATGGAAGGTCTCGGGGCTGGCCGGCGCGTTGATCGAGAAGAAATCGCTGACGCCCAGCAGATCTTCCGGGTTGGCGTGGAAGGTTGCGCCCTGCTCGAGATCGGCGGGCAGGCGATTGCGGTTGGAATAGTGGACCTCCATGTCGAAGGCGCGGGCGCGCTTCGCCACAGCCTGGCCGATCCGGCCCATGCCGAAGATGCCGAGCCGCTTGCCGGTCATGTGGACGCCGAGCATGTAGGTGGTGGACCAAGACTTCCACGAGGCCTCGCGCACCGCGCGCTCGCCCTCGTAGGCGTGGCGGGCGGCGCCCAGCATCAGCAGCAGGGTGATGTCGGCCGTGGCGTCGGTCAGCACGTCGGGCGTGTTGGAGACCGGATAGCCGCGCTTCTTCGCCGCTTCGAGGTCGATATGCTCATAGCCGACCGAGAAGGTGGCGATCATCTTCACCGAGGCCGGCAACCGCTCGATCAGCGCGGCATTGACCTTGTCGGCCGGGGTCACCAGCAGGGCGTCCTTGCCCTGGGCCTTCTCGATCACCTCGTCGGCCGACATGATGTGGTCGTCGGCATTGGTGACGGCGTCATAGGTGGCGTTGAGCCGGTCGGTGACCGCGGGCGGCAGGCGGCGCGTCACGAGCAGTTTCGGTTTGGCCATGGTTTTCCCCTCATCGGAACGCCGTTCCGGGGGGCCGGCCGGCAGGCTCATACAATGCAGGTCGCAATCTTGCGGTTTCGGTTGTTGCAGGGCTGCCTGGAAACGGCTTGAATTGCACCGCAAACGACAATGGTTCCCCATGGATAGCGCAGGATTGCTCCGCAAGGCTACGGCGCTCGGCGCCGCGGCCTTCCTCCTTTCGGCGGATTTCGCGGTTGCCCAGGATTCTTCGGGGGCGAATCTGGTCGCGCACAAGGCGACCTACGTCCTTTCGATCGCACCGGACAGCAACAGCGGCCAGGTCACCAGTGCCGACGGCGTCATGACCTTCGAGCTCAAGAATGCCTGCGACGGCTGGGCCACCGACTTGAAGTTCAGGTTCGTCATGGCGACCGATGGTGGCGAGAACCGTGACATGGAGATCAGCCAGGTCGCCTGGGAATCGAAAGACGGGTTGGCCTATCGCTACAACATCAAGAACGGTGCCGGCGGGGAAACCCTGCAGCAGTTTCGCGGCGAGGCGCGGCTGGATTCGATCGGCGGCAAGGGCGAGGTGACGTCGGACATGCCCAGCCGCGCCGAGGCCAGCCTGCCGGAAGGAACGATGTTCCCGGTCGCGCATACCAAGCTGGTCCTGGAGAGGGCGGCGGCCGGAGAGAACGTCGTCAGCGCGGATTACTTCGACGGCAATGCCTCGGTCGATACGATGATGGCCAGCGCCCTCATCGGCGCCGGCGAGAAGGACTGGCCGGGCCTGCAGAAGAAGTTCCCGGAGCTCGAAGGGCATGTCTCCTATCCCATCGGCCTCGCCTTCTACAGCGTGCGGACCAGCGAATCCGAGCCGGAGAGCGAACAGGTGCAGCGCCTCTACGACAACGGCGTCATCAGCAACTTCAGCATCGAGCTGGGCACGCTGAAGCTGCGCGCGGCGCTCAGCTCGCTGGAGCTGCTGCCCGACCCCGGCTGCTAGCGCAAGCTCCGGCCCTTGAC
>JAYSFH010000344.1:2253-4731 GCA_041913405.1 Dongia sp.
ATCGCCGTCCCGCCGAGCTTGCGGCGGACTTCGTCCATAGCGCGCTCGACCTTGCGGCGCTGTTCGGCGTTGGGGTCGGCGAGGTCGGGTGGGTCGGCGTCCTCCGGGGAATGGAAGTCGTCGGTACCGACGCCGATCAGGCGGAAATAGGTGCCGTTCGCCTCGCGCTTCAGCAATGTCCCGGCCATGCGATAGAGCGTTTCCGCAAGTTGGGTCGGGGCCGGGAGCCGCGCCTGGCGCGAGATCAGCTTGAAGCCGGCGGTCTTCAGCTTGAGATGCACGACATGGCCGGAGAGCTCAGCTGCCTTGAGGCGGCGCGAGACGGTCTCGCAGAGCGGCCAGAGTTCCTTTGAGAGCTCCTCAAGGTCGGCGATGTCGGCGTCGAAGGTGGTCTCGGCGGAAATGCTCTTTGCCTCGCCCTCGGGATCGACGCTGCGGTTGTCCTCGCCGCGGGCGAGATGGAAGAGATGCGCGCCCATCTTGCCGTAGCGCCGGGCGAGATCGACCTCTGCCATGGTCTGAAGCTGGCCGATGGTGACGATCCCGTCCTGCTCCAGGCGCTCCCGCATCACCTTGCCGACGCCCCAGATCATCGAGACCGGCTTGTCGGCGAGGAAGCGCAAGGTTTCGGCCCGGCCGATCACCGAGAGGCCGCGCGGCTTGTCGAGATCGGAGGCGATTTTGGCGAGGAATTTGTTGTGGCTGAGGCCGATCGAGACGGTGATGCCGATCTCGCGCTCGATCTTCAGGGCGAGGCGGTTCAGCGCCCGGGCGGGGCTCATGTGGTGGAGCTTCTCCGTCCCGGTCAGGTCGAGGAAGGCTTCGTCGATCGAGAGCGGCTCGACCAGCGGGGTCAGCTCCAGCATCAGGTTGCGGATCTGCTCGCCGACGTCCCGGTATTTCGCCATGTTGGGCGGTATCACCACCGCCTCGGGGCAGAGCTTGCGGGCCTTGAACATCGGCATGGCCGAACGCACGCCGGACATCCGGGCGATATAGCAGCAGGTCGAGACCACGCCGCGATGCCCGCCGCCGACAATCAGCGGCTTGTCGCGTAAGGATGGGTCGTCGCGTTTCTCGATCGCGGCATAGAAGGCGTCGCAATCGATATGCGCGATGGCGAGGCTGTCGAGCTCGGGATGGCGGGCGATCCGGGTCGAACGGCAGGCCGGGCACCGGGCGCGAGTCGGACCGGTGGTCGCCCCTTTGCTCGGCTTGGCGGGCGCGGCTGGTATATCGTTCCCGCAGTCACGGCAGAAGCCACCGGTTTCGCTGGGCGAAACGGGAGTTTCCGCTGATTCCGCAGGGTTTGGGCCGTTCATCTTGGTAAATTCGGCCTTTGAAAAGCAAGAAATCATTCACTATCATCGTAGTATAGGTTTTGTTCGGCGGCACAAAAAGATAGGCTTGTGCCGCGGTGTATGGCGCGTCCGTACTGGCGACTTCAGGGTCTTAACCTTGGGGTTGTCCATGGGGAAGCGGGGGCAGCGTCCGCGGAAGGCGCTCGTTGGAGGGGTCATGAGTGACAAGCAGCCACTTTCTCCCGAGGAGAAGCGCAAACGCGCGGCCGAGAAGACGATTCTGATCGTGGAAGACAACGAGCTGAACATGAAGCTCTTCCACGACCTTATTCAGGCGCATGGCTACAACATCCTGCAGACCAAGGACGGGATGGAGGCTCTGAAGCTGGCGCGCCAGCACAAGCCGGATCTGATCCTGATGGACATCCAGCTGCCTGAGGTCTCGGGCCTGGAAGTCACCAAGTGGATCAAGGAAGACGACAACCTGAAATCGATCCCGATCATCGCGGTAACCGCCTTCGCGATGAAGGGCGACGAGGAAAAGATCCGCGAAGGCGGTTGCGAGGCCTACATCGCCAAGCCGATCTCCGTCGTCCAGTTCCTGGAAACCGTCGATCGCTTCCTGCAGTAAGCGGCCATGTCGGCACGCATTCTGGTCGTCGATGACATTGCCGCGAACGTGCGGCTGCTCGAGGCCAAGCTGGCAGCCGAATATTTCGAGGTCGTGACCGCCTCCAGCGGCCCCGAGGCGCTGGAGATCATCAACCGCAACGCGCCCGACATCGTCCTCCTGGATGTGATGATGCCGGAGATGGACGGGTTCGAGGTCTGCGCCCGGATCCGCGCCAATGCCAAGACCCGGTTTCTCCCCGTGGTCATGGTGACCGCGCTCAGCGATCCCAGCGACCGCGTGCGCGGCCTCGAGGCCGGGGCCGACGACTTTCTCACCAAGCCGGTTAACGATCTGGCGCTGTTCGCCCGGGTGCGCAGCCTCGTCCGCCTGAAGATGATGATGGACGAATGGCGGATGCGCGAGCAGACCTCCGGCCAGTTCGACATCCTGACCGCCGAAGCCGAGCCCGGGCCGGAAGACGACCGCAATGCCGAGATCCTGCTGGTCGAGAGCTTCCAGCCGGCGGCGCAGCGCATCGTCAGCGTGCTTTCCGGCGACGGCAAC
>JAYSFH010000345.1:0-4727 GCA_041913405.1 Dongia sp.
ATAGCCGAGTGCGCAGCCGTCCTTGCGCGGATCGGAGCCGGCGGTCAGCGTGCCGGCGGCGTGGTCGATCCGGATCGCCTGGCCGCCGCCCAAGGGCTCCGGCGCCTCGATCACGCTGTGGCCGCGCTGCTTCAAGCCGGCGACGGCCGCCGCCGGAATGCCGCGCTCCGCCTCGACATTGCCGGCGTCGTAGAACACGCGGCCGCAATCCAGGCCGGCCTGCGGGTCCATGCCGAAGTCGAGAATGTTGGTCAAGAGATGCACATGGCCGAAGGGCTGGTAGTCGCCGCCCATCACGCCATAGGGCATCAGCGCGCGCCCGTCCTTCACGGCCATGCCCGGCATGATGGTGTGCATCGGCCGCTTGCCCGGCGCGATCGCGTTCGGGTGCTTCGGGTCGAGGCGGAAGCTGGAGCCGCGGTTCTGCAGGATGACGCCGCTCTTCGGCGCCACCACGCCGCTGCCGAAGGAATGATAGGTCGAGTTGATCAGGCTGACTGCGTTGCGGTCGCGATCGACCACGCAGAGATAGACCGTGTCGCTCGCCTCCATCAGCGGCGGCGGCAGGTCGGCGATGGCGCGCTCGCGGCTGATCAACTGCTGCAGCTTCGCTGCATAGTCCTTGGCGAGAATATCCTGGGTGCGAACGTTGGCCTGCTTGGGGTCGCCGATCAGCGCATTGCGGTCGCGGTAGGCGAGCCGTCCGGCCTCGATCTCGAGATGCAGCCGCTCTGCGCTCAACGGATCGAGCGAGCCCAGGTCGAACCCGCTCAGGATGTTCAGCATCAGCAGCGCGGTGATGCCCTGGTTGTTGGGCGGCAACTGGAAGATCTCGGCGCCGCGATAGGCGGTCGAGATCGGTTCGACATATTCGCCTTGCGTACCGGCGAAGTCGTCCATCTCATGCAGGCCGCCGAGACTCTTCAGGTGGCTGACGATGTCTTCGGCGACGGCGCCCTTGTAGAAGCCGTCGCGGCCCTGCCGGGCGATCTTGCGCAGGGTCTCGGCGAGGCGCGGGTCGCGCATCTTCTCGCCGGCTTTCGGCGCGCGGCCGTTCGGGAACAACACCGGATCGACATCCGCCTGGGCCGCGAGACGCTCGCTGCACAGGGCCCAGTCGAAGGCGACGCGGTCGGCGACGATATAGCCTTCCTCGGCATAGTGGATCGCCGGCGCCAGAATTTGCTCGAGCGGCTTGCTGCCATGGTCAGCATGGATGCGACACCAGGCATCGACCAGGCCGGGATAGGTCACGGCATGGACGCCATAGGTCGGCACCGCGTTGAAGCCCTGGCCGAGATACCAATCGACGGTCGCCCGCCGCGGCGCGCGGCCGGAGCCGTTATAGGCGATGACCTTGCCCTGCCCCTTCGGCGCAAAGAGCATGAAGCCGTCGCCGCCGATGCCGGTCGATTGCGGCTCGACCACGGCGAGGACCGCGGCGGCGGTGATCGCCGCATCGATCGCGTTGCCGCCGGCCTTCAGCATCTCGATGGCCGCCGCCGTCGCCAGCGGATGCGAGGTGGACGCGGCCGCTTCGGTGACGCGGAGCGGCGAGCGGCCGGGAGACTGGAAATCACGCATGATGAAGCGTCAACCTTTGCATGGATGATTGAAGGACTATTCCGCCGCGGCCGCGGCGCCGAGCAGGCCGTCGCGCACCGCCTCGATATGTTTCTTCATGACCGCCTCTGCCTTGGCGGGGTCGCGGGCGGCGATGGCGGCGACATAGGCACGGTGATGCGCGCAATAGGCGGCATGGCGCGCCGGCGTCAGTGCGGTCTGGCGCAAGGCGCTCCACTTGGCCTGGCGGCGCATCGCGTTGAAGGCGTCGAAGATCGAGAGCAGCAACCCGTTATGCGCGGCCTCGGCGACCGCGCGGTGCAATCTTCCGTCCCAGAGCTCCCAGGTCTTGGCGTCGCGCGCGGCCTCGCTCTTCTCCAGCAGATACTCCATCTGCTCGATCTCGGCCTCGGTCGCGCGCAAGGCGGCCATCCGCGCCAGCAGTGGCTCGAGCAGCAGGCGCGTCTCCAGGACTTCGGTCGGGCTGGTGCGCGCGGTGACCAGGCTGAGCTCCGCCGGTTCGGCTGCGGGCCGCGTTCCGACGAAGGTGCCCTGGCCGACATGGCGCCAGATCTTGCCTTGCGCCTCCAGCACTTCGAGCGCTTCGCGGAGCGCGCTGCGGCTCAGGCCCAGCTGCACCGAGAGGTCGCGCTCGGCCGGCAGCCGGCTGTTGGCCGGGTAGTCCGGACCCTCCAGCACCGCGGAAAGCTTGGCCATCGCCCGTTCGCGCCGTGACACTTTTGAAACCATTCAATGATTGGTATCGAACGTCGCTTCATTGTTGACACTTCATTGAGCGGCATGCAAGCGTGCCAACGCGAACCAATATGAAACCAATCCAAATTGGTATCAATCCACGGGAGGATCACATGGCGTTCACCGAACGGATCATTGCGGCCACACTGACCCTGGGCTTCCTGGCTTTCGCCGGCACGGCGCAGGCCGAGGACATCAAGACCCCCGAGCGCATCAAGAGCGCCGGCAAGATCGTCTATTGCTCCGACATTTCCGGCCCCCCGCTCGGTTTCTTCGACGAGAACAGCCAGCCGACCGGCTCCGACATCGAGCTCGGCAACGAGCTCGCGAAGCGGATGGGCGTGAAGGCGGAATGGGCCAATACCCCCTTCTCCGGCATCGTCCCCGCGCTCCAGGCCAAGAACTGCGACGCCATCCTGTCGCAGCTGTTCGACAAGCCGGCGCGCCGCGAGGTCGTCGACTTCGTCGATTACATGTACAGCAGCCAGGCGCTGCTGGTCGCCAAGGGCAACCCGAAGAACGTCAAGGGCCTCGAGGATCTCTCGGGCTTGAAGGTCGCGGCCGAGAACGGCACCACGATCCAGAGCCTGGTCGAGGAGCAGAACAAAAAGTTCGCCGAGGCCGGCAAGGCTCCGGCCAACCTCGTCATCTTCCCCAAGGACAACGATGCGCGCCAGGCGCTGCAGATCGGCCAAGCCGACGTCTATGGCACCACCCTGGAATCCGCCGGCTACTTCCTGTCCAAGGCCGGGCATATCTTCGACATCGGCGGCGAGCCCTTCGGCAAGATCCTGACCGGCATCGCCATCCGCAAGGACGATCCGGAGCTCAGGGCCGCGATCCAGGCCGCCTACGACTCGATGAAGGCCGACGGCTCGCATCTCGCCATCCTGAAAAAATGGGGCATGGAGGGCGACGTCCTCAACTGAGATCCGGCGTAAGCTCCAATCATGAACTTCGACTGGACCGAGTTCTGGAAGTATCTGTTTCAGCCGACCAACGTGTATCTGCACGGGCTTTGGCTGACCTTGAGTCTCAGTGTTGTGTCCCAGTGCCTCGGCACGCTGATCGGCGTCGCCGCGGCCCTGGGCACGCAATCCCGCTTCCGCGCGGTCAGGGCGCTGGTCGCCTTCTACACCTGGCTGATGCGCGGCACGCCGCTGCTGGTGCAGATCGTCTTCATCTACACCGCTCTCGCCGCCGGCGGCATCTTCCGCTTCGAGGACATCGACCTCGGCTTCGTGGTGATTCCGGGCAATATCCAGGCGGCCATCGTGGCGCTCAGCCTCAACGAAGGCGCCTATATGACCGAGATCATCCGCGCCGGCATCCTCTCGGTCGAGAACGGCCAGACCGAGGCGGCGAAATCGCTCGGCATGACCTATTTCAAATACATGCGCCGCATCATCCTGCCGCAGGCGGTGCGGGTGATCGTCCCGCCGCTCGGCAACGAGTTCAACGCCATGCTGAAGAACACCACCCTGGTGAGCGTGATCGGCGTGCCGGAACTGCTGCTGGCGACGCAGATGATCACCTCCGCCACCTTCCGGGTGTTCGAGCTCTACTCCGTCGTGGCGCTCTATTACCTGACCCTGACGACGCTCTGGGGCTTCGTGCAGGGGTGGCTTGAGCGGAAATACGGCGAGCCGTCGCGCAACATCCCGCAGAATCCCGGGCTGGTCGCCGGCTTGCGCAAGTTGCTGGCGCGGGATTCGGTGCGATGAGTGGTGACATCCTGCAGGCAATCGGCGGCGTGCCGGCCGAGACCAAGGACAAGGTGGTCGAGGCGATCGGGGTCGACAAGTATTTCGGCGCGCATCAGGTCCTGAAGGGCGTTTCTCTGACCGTGAAGCGCGGCGAGGTGGTGGTGATCGTGGGTCCGTCCGGCTCCGGCAAGACCACCTTCATCCGCTGCATCAATCACCTGGAGAAAATCCAGCAGGGCCGGATCCTGGTGAACGGCCACCTGATCGGCTATCGCGAGCGCAACGGCCGCCTCACCGAAGACTCCGAGCGCAACATCGCGCGCCAGCGCCGCGAGATCGGCATGGTGTTCCAGCGCTTCAACCTGTTCCCGCACCTGACCGCGCTTGGCAATATCATCGAGGCGCCGATCCAGGTGCGCGGCATCGCGAAAGCCGAGGCGGTCGAGACCGCGCAGGCTTTGCTCGCCCGCGTGGGTCTCGCCGACAAGGCCAATTCCTATCCGGCGCAGCTTTCCGGCGGCCAGCAGCAGCGGGTCGCGATTGCCAGAGCTTTGGCAATGCGGCCCTCGCTGATGCTGTTCGACGAGGCCACCAGCGCGCTCGACCCCGAGATGATCGCCGAGGTTCTGGATGTGATGAAGGAGCTGGCGCGGGAAGGCATGACCATGATCGCGGTCACCCATGAGATGGGCTTCGCCCGCG
>JAYSFH010000346.1:0-4719 GCA_041913405.1 Dongia sp.
GGACCTCTATATTGATATCGGCCGGGCCGTGCTGATCGATCCGGAATCGGGCCGGGTGCTTTGAAATTCGAGGAGAAGAAGATGGCTGCCGCGAAACTCTCTCGCAACATCAAGCTGACCGGCACGGAATCGGTCGACCCGAAGAGCAAGACCTTGCGCGCGGGGGCGCTCAGCGTCGAGTTCGGCAATGGCGCGCTGCGCTACATTCGGGTCGGCGATGTCGAGGTGATCCGGGCCATCGCCTTCCTGGTGCGTGACAAGAACTGGGGCACCTTCGCGCCGGAGATCAGCAACCTCAAGCTCAGCCAGAAGAAAGATGGCTTCGCCATCCGCTACCACGCGCGCTGCGGCGACGCGGCGGCGACCATCGCCTATGATGCGACCATTACCTGCAACGCCGCGGGTGATCTCGATTTCGAGGCAACCGCGACGCCGGAGCAGGATTTCACCACCAACCGCACCGGCTTCGTGGTTCTGCATCCGCTGAAGGGTGTCGCCGGCTTCCCGGTCGAAGTCGAATACACGTCGGGCAAGAAGGAAAAGAGCAAGTTTCCGGCGCTGGTGAACCCGGCCTGCCCCTTCACCGACATCCGGGCGCTGAAGCATAAGGTGATGGACGGACTCTCGGTCACCTGCCGGATGGAAGGCTATGCCTTCGAGATGGAGGATCACCGCAATTGGAGCGACGCGTCGTTCAAGACCTATGTACGGCCGCTGGGCGAGCCCTGGCCCTACACCATGCCGGCGGGCAAGTCCTTCACCCAGAAAGTCTCGCTGCGTTTCACCGGCAAGATGCCGCGGCCGAAGAAGCCGGGCGCCGCGAAGAAGATCGACGTCACTCTGGGCCGCGCGGGCGGCGCGATGCCGGAATTGGGCGTCGCCGTGCCGATGGAAGAAGCCGACGCATCGGTTGCAGCGGCCGCCGCGATCAAGGCGGCGGGGCCGAAGCATCTGGTCTGCCATGTCGATGCTCGCGCGGCGGATATCGCCGGGCCGATGCGAAACTTCAAGCGGCTCGCCGATGCAACCGGCGCCGCGGTGATCCTGGAAGTGCTGCTGCCGGGCAAGGCGCCGGCGGAAACCGAGCTGACGCGCGTCGCCGAGGCGGCGAAGCAGGCGGGGATCAAGCCGTCGGCGGTCTCGACCTCGCCGGCGGTCGATCTCAAGGGCACCTTGCCGGGCAGCAAATTCCCGGATGCGCCGAGCTTCGCCGAGCAGGCCGCCGCGGTGAGGAAGCTCTTCCCCGGCGCGCATGCCGGCGGCGGCATGTTCTCCTTCTTCACCGAACTCAATCGGAAGCGTCCGCCGGCGGGCGTGCTCGATTACGTGCCCCACACGACGAGCCCGATCGTGCATGCGGCGGACGACGTCTCGGTGATGGAAACCCTGGAGGCGCATCCCTATCAGATCAAGACCACGCGCAGCTTCCTCGGCAAGATTCCCTATCACCTCGGACCCAGCACGATTCCGGCGCGCAACAATCCCTATGGTGCCGCTTCGGTCGACAACCCGAACAACGAGCGGGTCTGTCTCTCGAAGATCGACCCGCGGCAGCGCGGCATCTTCGGCGCAGCCTGGAGCGTCGGCTATGTCAGCGCCTGGGCCAAGGGCGGGGTGCAGGTCGTGACGCTCGGCGCCACCACGGGTTCCGCCGGCATGGTCTATGCCAAGACCGCGCATGCGCAGCCTTACTTCGATAGCCTGAAGGGCAGCGCCGTCTATCCGGTCTATCACCTGGTCAAAGATCTTGCGGCGGCTGATGGATCGAAGCTGATCGCGACCGAGATCGGTGATGAAGGCAAGATTGCGGCGCTGGCCTATAAAGGCAAGGCCGGCCCGGTGCTCTGGCTCGCCAACCTGACGGCGCAGCCGCAAACGGTGAAGGTGTCCGGCTTCGACGGTGGGGCGGAAATCGCGGTGCTGGATGAAGGCAGCTTCGCGAAGGCAACGACGGACTTGGCCTTCCTCGCAAAATCGGGCAAGAAGACGAAGAAGGTCGGCGCGGTCGCCCTTCGCCCCTATGCCGTTACCCGCATCGCCGCAACGAAGGTGTAATGCCTCTCCTCCTCGGCTGTATCGCCGACGATCTCACCGGCGCGACCGACCTCGCCAACACCCTGGCGCGGCGCGGCATGTCCGTCGTGCAAACGATCGGCGTTCCGGCGCCCGGCACGGCTTTGCCCGAGGCCGAAGCGGTCGTGGTCGCCTTGAAGTCACGCACCATTCCGGCCAAGGAGGCGGTGGCCTTGTCACTGCAGGCCTGCCGATGGCTCAAGACCGCCGGGGCGCGGCAGTTCTATTTCAAATACTGCTCGACCTTCGATTCCACCGACCAGGGCAATATCGGCCCGGTCGCCGATGCCCTGGTGGAGGAGCTGGATGCCGGACTGACCACGGTCTGTCCCGCATTCCCGGAGACCGGTCGCACGGTCTATCTCGGCCATCTCTTCGTCGGCAACCTGCTGCTCTCGGATTCGCCCATGCAGCATCATCCGCTGACGCCGATGAAGGACGCCAATCTCGTGCGCGTGCTGTCGCGCCAGACCCGCGCCCGCGTCGATCTGGTGCCGATCACCACGGTCAAGCAGGGCGCATCCTCGATGAGCGCCAGCTTCGGCTATCTGACGCGCAAGCTGGTGCGCTACGCCGTGGTCCTAATGACGCTCGGCGCCGCCTGCGCCGAGATGAGGCTGGTGACCGGCGGCTCCGGCGCCGCGATTGGCCTGCCGGAGAATTTCCGGCAGGCAGGCCTCATTCCGGAACGCACCTCCGTGGCGCCTTTGCCGAAGGTCGGCGGTTTCGGCGCGGTGGTGTCAGGCAGCAGTTCGCAGGCGACCATGGGTCAAATCGCGGCCTTCCGCTTGCTGCATCCGGCCCTGGCGCTGGAGCCGGTGAAACTCGCCGAGAATTTCGAACAGGCGGTCGCGGCGGCGCTCGACTGGGCGAGGGCGCGGGTCGCAAGCCATCCGGTGCTGATCCATGCCGGCGGTACGCCGAAGGAGGTAGCCTCGGTCCAGGCGGCGCTCGGCCGCGAACGCGCTGGGACGCTGATCGAGAATGCGCTGGCGAAGATCGCACAGGGCCTGGTCGAGGCCGGGGTGCGAAGACTTGTCGTCGCCGGCGGCGAGACCTCCGGCGCCGTCGTGCACGGGCTCGGCGTGGAGGCCCGGCAGATAGGGCCCCAGATTTAAACCCGCGAGCCGGGCGGCCTCCCCCACGGCACGCTGGCACTGGCTCTGGCGTTGAAGTCCGGCAATTTCGGCACGGAGGACTTCTTCATGAAAGCCCTGGATGCGCTGCAATGAGTGACGAGAGCAAGGCGCGCGACTTGCTCGCCGTCTTCGGCCGCTCGATGTTCGAGCGCGGCCTTTCATTCGGCAGCGCCGGCAATCTCTCGACGCGGATCGAGGGCGGCTGGCTGATGACGCCGACCAATGTCTCGCTCGGCCGCCTCGATCCGGCGCGGCTCTCCAAGCTGGACGACAGCGGGAAGCATGTCGACGGCGATGCGCCGACCAAGGAGAGCCTGCTCCACATCGCGATGTACGGCGCGCGAAAGTCGGCGGGCGCAGTGGTGCATCTCCATTCGACGCATTCCGTCGCGGTCTCGGTCCTGGACCGCTTGGATCCCGACGATGCGTTGCCGCCCATCACAGCCTACTACGTGATGCGCGTGGGCAAGCTCAAGCTGCTGCCCTATTTCCCGCCGGGTGATCCAACGCTCGCCGACGCGGTCGGCGCGGTCGCCGCCAAGCATTCCTCGGTGCTGCTCGCCAACCACGGTCCGATCGTCGCCGGCACCTCGCTCGAAGCCGCGGTCAACGCGATCGAGGAGCTCGAGGAGACGGCCAAGCTCTATCTGCTGCTGCAAGGCCATGCGACCAAGTTTCTCACCAAGGAACAGGTCGCGGCCCTGGTCGCGAAGTATCCGATACCCTGAAGGACAGGTCATGCCGCGTCTCGCCGCCAATCTTTCGATGATGTTTCCCGAGCACGATTTCCTCGATCGCTTCGCGGCGGCGCGGAAATGCGGCTTCGAGGCGGTGGAGTTCCTGTTCCCCTACGAGTTTCCCAAGAAGGAGATCGCGGCGCGCCTGGCCGGCGCGGGCTTGCAGCAGGTGCTGTTCAATACCGCGCAGGGCAACTGGGAGCAGGGCGACCGCGGCATCGGCGGCATTCCAGGACGCGAGGCGGAGTTCCGCGCTGCGATCGAAGAAGCGCTCGATTATGCCGACACCCTGGATTGCCCGCGACTGCATGTGATGGCCGGGCTGACCTCGGCCGGCGCCACCATCGACACCTTCGCCGCCAACCTCGCCTGGGCCGCGCCGCTCGCCAAGCAGGCCGGCGTGCAACTGATGCTCGAGCCGCTGAACCCAATCGATTTTCCCGGCTATCTCAACTGCGGTGTCGAGGTCGCGCTGCAGCTCATCGCGAAGTCCGGCGCCGACAACGTGTTCCTGCAATACGACGCCTATCACTTGCAGATGACCCAGGGCCGGCTGTTGAAGACCTTCCGCGACCACCAGCCGGTCATCCGGCATGTGCAGATCGCCGGCGTGCCCGGGCGCAACGAGCCGGATTCCACGCAGGAGATCAACTTCCCGGCGCTGTTCGCCTTGCTCGACGAACTCGGTTATTCCGGCTGGGTCAGCGGCGAATACCGGCCGCGCGGCAAGACCGCCGACGGACTCGGCTGGGCCAAGCCCTGGCTCAAGG
>JAYSFH010000347.1:0-4719 GCA_041913405.1 Dongia sp.
CATCGACGGCAATGCCGCCGACCCCGCGGTCTTCGCGGCCGCCAGGCCGGAAGTCGCGCGCTGCCTGTTCGTCGCCGTGCCGGATGCCTTCGAGGCCGGCGCCATCGTCGAACAGGCCCGCGCCGCCAATGCGACGCTGCCGATCATCGCCCGCGCGCATTCGGATGCAGAAGCCCAGCACCTGATGAGCCATGGCGCGACTTCGACGGTGATCGGCGAGACCGAACTCGCTCTGGAAATGCTGCGCCGCGCGCCGTCGCAGGCTTAGTCGGCGCCCCCTAATTGTCGACTGTGGCGAGCGGGGCGCCGCTGTCCGCGAGGATGCGCAGCGCCGTCGCCGGCAGGTGCACCGCGACCTCGGTGCCCTCGCGATAGGGGATATCCTCGCCGGTGTTCTGCATCAGCGCCTGGATCTTCGCGCCGGTGGCGAGGCCGACGATCAGCTGCACCGCGTTGCCGAGATAGACCCAGCGCTGCACCGTGCCGGGAATGCGGTTCTCGCCGCCCGAGCCCTTGGCCTCGATGCGCACGCGCTCGGGACGGATCGTCACCTTGGTGGCGCCGGTGGCGTTGGCGCTGCCGCGGCCGGCGTAGCAGTCGAAGCCACCGACCTTCACCTTGCAGCGCCCGGTCGCGTCGGCGCCGGACGCCGTCGCGTCCATCAGGTTGGAGACGCCGAGGAAGTCGGCGACGAAAACCGTGGCCGGCGCTTCGTAGATCTCCTCCGGCGGCGCCACCTGCTCGATCCGGCCGTTGGACATGACCGCGATCCGGTCGCTCATGGTGAGCGCCTCCTCCTGGTCATGGGTCACGTAGACGAAGGTGATGCCGACCTGCTGCTGCAGGCTCTTCAGCTCGACCTGCAGCTGCTTCCGGAGCCGCGCGTCGAGCGCACCCAGCGGTTCGTCCAGCAGCAGCACCGCGGGCTTCAGCACCAGCGCCCGGGCGAGGGCGACACGCTGCTGCTGGCCGCCGGACATCTGCGCGGGCTTGCGCTTTTCGAAGCTGGTGAGCTGCACCAGTTCCAGCGCCTCGTTCACGCGTTTCTTCACCTGGTCAGGCTCGACTTTCTGCCGCCGCAGCCCGAAGGCGACGTTGTCGAAGACGTTGAGGTGCGGGAACAGCGCGTAGGACTGGAACACCGTGTTGACATGCCGTTTGTGCGGCGGGGTCTCGGTCATGTCGAGGCCGTCGAGGATGATCTGGCCGCTGGTCGGCTGCTCGAAGCCGGCGATCATGCGCAAGGTCGTGGTCTTGCCGCAGCCCGAGGAGCCCAGCAGTGAGAAGAACTCGCCGCCCGGGATCTTCAGGTTGATGTTGTCCACGGCCCGGTGCGGACCGAAATGCTTGTTGAGATTGATGAGTTCGATCTCGCCGCCGCTCACGCCCAGTCCCCCGCCATATCCTCACCCATCACAGTTCGAAGGCGCCGCCCATCGGCTGGCCCATGCCGCCCGGCTTGCCGCTCTTGCGCTCGCCGCGGGTCGAATAGCGGTGCACCAGCCAGGCGATGCCGATCGCCGTCAAGGTCATCGCCACCATCACGGTCGCCAGCGCATTGATCGACGGCAGCGGCGCGCCGCGGGTCGAGCTGTAGACCCGGATCGGCACGGTGTCGCAGCTGGAGCCGCAGGACAGCCAGGCGCTGATCACGAAGTCGTCGATCGAGATCGCGAACACCATCATCAGGCTGGAGAAGATGGCGGGGAGCAGCAGCGGCAGCACCACCAGCCGCAAGGTCTCCCAGGGTGTCGCGCCCAGGTCCGCGGCCGCTTCCTCGTATTGCCGGCCGATCGAGAACAGCCGGCCGCGCACGATCACCACCACGTAAGAGAGCGAGAAGGTGACATGCCCCAGCACCTGCGCCGTCGTGCCCAGCGGAATGAAGGTGAACAGCTTGGTGAAGACCAGGAACAGCGAGACGCCCATCACCAGCTCCGGCGTCACCAGTGGGAACAGCATGATGAAGTTCGAGGCCGAGGATAGCCGGCCGCGCCAGCGCGCGAGGCCCAGCGCCAGCATGACGCCGAGCGGTGTCGCGATCAGCATGGTGAGCCCGGCCAGCTTCAGGCTCTGCAGCAGGGCATGCTGCAGCCGCGGATCGCCGATCACCGAAGACCGGGGATCGTCGAGATACCAGCGGGTGAGAGAGAATCCCTGCCAGGTGGTGACTGACCGGCCGGCATTGAACGAGAACATGATCGCGACGATCACCGGCACGATCGAGATCACGATGTAGACCCAGGTGATCACCACCATGCCCCGCGGCTCGCCCCAGGGGTTGATCACCCAGTTGCGAATGCGCCGCGCGAGGGTCGGCGCGGCGATCGGCGGTCGCGCGCCCCGGTTTTCGGTGACGGCCGTCATCCCGCCACCTCCTTCTGCGCCTTCGCAATCGTGATCATGTAATAGGCCATCAGCACCGCCAGGAAGGCCGAGAGGATCATGGTCAGCGAGGCGCCGACCGAAGGCTGCGGCCCGCCATGGAAGAAGATGTCGATCTGGTTGCCGAGCATGGTGGTCCTGGGCGAGCCGGAGACGATGGTCGGCGTGTAATAGTCGCCGAACATCGGCAGCGCGATGATGACGCTGGCGCCCAGGATGCCGGGCTTGGACAGCGGCAAGGTCACGTGGAAGAAGGCGGAGGCGGGGCTGGCGCCGAGATCCCGCGCCGCTTCCAGCACGCTCCGGTCGATGCGGTCGAGCGCCGCCAGCAGCGGCAGGATGAGATAGGGGATATAGCCATAGATCAGGCCCAGGATCACCGAGGCATGGTTGCCGCCGAGCCAGTCGGGCGGCGTCTGCACCAGGTGGGTCCAGAGCAGGAACTTGTTCACGAAGCCGTTGGGTGAGAACAGGTTCACCCAGGCCAGCATGCGCATCATGTAACTGACCCAGAAGGGCAGCACGATCAGTGCGATCAGCAGCATCTTGGTGCGCTTGGCATGGCGCGAGATGTAGTAGGCGACCGGGTAGCCGAGCAGCAGCGACCCGGTCAGCGCCAGCGCGACATAGACCACGGTGCGGAGAAAGACGCTCCAATACTGGTTGCCCGGCAGGAAGCCCTGCAGCGTCTTGCCGAGGACATCATAGTTCCAGTCCAGCGGGTTCCAGGTCGGCAGCGCGGTCAGGAAGATGGGATCGACGCCGCCGAAGGCGACGCCGATCACCGCGTAGAACGGAACCAGGAACAGCAGGATCAGCCAGACCACGCCGGGAACGGCGAAGACCGGCCAGAGCCATTTCGGATACACGGCCGGACGATCCCGGTCAGCCGTCTATTCCGAACCCGAGTTGAACTGCGCGTAGGCGTCCTGCCACTTCTTCTGGCCTTCGGAGGTCAGCGCGCAGTATTGCAGCGAACCGGCGCCGACATCTTCCTCGGTCAGGATGATGTTCTTCAGCTGCTCGGGCAGGATGCCGGCCTTGATCAGTTCGTCGGCGTTGAACGACTTCTGCGCCGGCTGATAGCCGGTATAGGTCGTGGTGTTGTTGTAGGCGACCTCGGCATCGCAGATGTGGTTAAGCCAGAGATGCGCCAGCACCGGGTTCTTGGCGTTGGCGAGCACCGCCCAGCAATCGTTCTGGGTGACGCCTTTGCCCTTGCCCGGCCACCAATACTTGATGATCGACTTGTCCTGGCCCTCCGGCCAATAGCTGATGATGGCGCCGAGCATGTCGCCGGACCAGGCCTGGTGGATCCACGAGCTGCCGTCCGCCAGCGTCTGGTACTGCGTGATGTTGATCTTCGGGTTGGAGATCGGAACCGTCGCCTTCAGGTCGGCCAGCGCCTTCTCGAGCGCGGCCGCGTCTTCCGTGTTCACGTCATACTGGCCGCGATAGAGCATCGCCATGCCGAGCGATTCCCGAGCGTCGTCCATGATCCCGGTATAGCCGCTGTATTCGCTGGACTTCGCGTCCCAGAGGATCGACCAGGGATTTTCCAGCGCGCCGATATCCACCTTCACCTTGTCGGTGCGCCAGCCGATGCCGGTCGAATAGAGATTGTACGGCACCGAATACTGCGAGCCCTGGTCGTAGAACGGGTTGGTCAGCGACTTGAAGATGTTCTTCTCGAGGTTCGGCACGTAGCTGTGGTTGATCGGCTGCAGCAGCTTGCCGGCGACGCCCTGCGCCAGGCGGTCCGGCGTGATGTTGGTGGCATCACATTCGACGGTGCCGCTGGCTAGCCGCGTGATCGCCTGGTCCATGCTGTCGAACGTGGTCAGCACCACCTCGACGCCGTATTTCTTCGAGAAGGTGTCGATCACCGAAACCTGGTCGATATAGTCCTGGTAATTGAAGATGTGGAATGGGCCCTTCTCGGGCTCGAGGCCGCTCTTGATTGGATCCATGGTCAGCGGCAGCGTCACCGGCTTGTCGGGGCGGGAGAGGGCGATGCCGCCCGGTCCCGCCTGCTTGCCGGCCTCGTCGGCGAGCGCGGCGAAGTCGAGCAGCGGTGCCGCGCCCGCGGCCAGGCCGACCGCGCCGAGCGCGCGCAGCGCCTCGCGGCGCGAAAGGAAGCCGCGCCGATAGCCGGTCATGATGGTTTGAATCTTCGAATCCCGGTCCTTCATCGTCATCTCCCTGTTCTTTCGTTCGCGTCGGTGCCGGTTGATACCGGGGCCGCGCCGGTTTTATTCCGTCCAGTATCGGAGATTCTGAACGTTCATTCAACTTCAGAACATGCTGGCTCTTTTGCGGGCGTCGATAGATGAC
>JAYSFH010000348.1:0-4710 GCA_041913405.1 Dongia sp.
AACGACGCAAGTGGCGGGAATGGACCGCCTCGATGAACTGGTGCTGGCTTCCGCAAGCCCACGCCGGCTCGATCTGCTGCGCCAGATCGGCATCGCACCCGCGCGCGTCGAGCCTGCCGAGATCGACGAGACGCCGCAGAAGGGCGAGCTGCCCGCGCAATACGCCAGGCGCATTGCCACAGCCAAGCTCGACGCCGTGGCGCCGCGCCATCTGCAGAGCTTCGTGCTGGCCGCGGACACCGTGGTCGCCTGCGGCCGACGCATCCTGCCCAAGGCCGAAGACCAGAACACCGTGCGCCGCTGCCTCGAGCTCCTGGGCGGCCGGCGCCACCATGTGCTGGGCGCGATCGCGATCGCGGCACCCGGCGGCAAACGCACGCTGCGCCTGGTGGACACCTCGGTCATCTTCAAGCGGCTCTCCGAAGCCGAGATCGCGGCCTATGTCGCCGGCGGCGAAGGCCTGGGAAAGGCCGGCGGCTATGCCGTGCAGGGCCACGCCGCGGTCTTCGTGCGTGCGATCTCCGGGTCATACAGCAACGTGGTCGGCCTCTCGCTCTACGACGTTGCGGCGATGCTGACCGGCCTCGGCTTCAAGTCGCTCCATGGCTGACCAGATCTTCATCTCGCTCGGTCCCGATCGCGCCGAGCTGTTCCGTTGGTCTGAAGACCGGCTGGTGCAGGCGACCACCGAGCGGGAAGGCGAGGGCGGCCCGATCGGCGGCGTGCATCTCGGCCGCGTGCTGAAGCTCGATCGGGCACTGAACGCGGCTTTCGTCGAGATCGGCCTCGATCGCCCCGGCCTTTTGCCGCTGAAGAAGCATGACAGTCTCTCCGAGGGCGATGCCGTCGCCGTGCAAGTGCGCCGCGATGCCCGCGAGGAGAAGGGCGTCCGGCTCGCGCGCTACAACGCCAAGCCCAATCTCATCGGCGAAAACAAGCCGCCGGCCTTGCTGCTGCCGCCGCCGATGCTCTGGCAGACCGCGCTGCACGCGGTGGTGCCGGAGCGGGTCGACGTCATCCATTGCGACCGGCGCGGCGATGCCGAGCGGGTCATCGCCGCGGCGCCCGATCTGCGCAAGAAAGTTCAGCACACGCCGCGCCGCAGCTGGGAACTGAACGACGCCGCGGCCAAGGAAGAGATCGCGATCGCGCTGCAGGAAGAGGTGCAGCTTTCGAGCGGCGGCCATCTGCTGATCGAGCCGGTGCGCACCCTGACCGCGATCGACGTCAACAGCGGCGATGCCGGTGGCCGGCGCGGGGAGGGCGGGGGCATGAACGAGACCGCGCTCAGCGTCAATCTGGCCGCCGCGCGCGAGGTTCCGATCCAGCTCGCTTTGCGCAACATCGGCGGGGTCATCGTCATCGACTTCATCGACATCGAGCACCGGGGCAAGCGCGACCAGATCGTCGAGGCGCTGCGCGAGGCGGTCATCGTCGATCCGGCGATCGACTGGGTCGGCAACATGTCGCGCCTGGGCCTGGTGGAGTTGAAGCGCCGCCGCGGCGGCCCCACCTTGGCGGAGATGTGGTCGAAACGGGATTCCTGATGGCCAGATGCCCGAATTGCGGCAAGCCGACGGTGGTCGAGTTCCGCCCGTTCTGCTCTGCCCGCTGCAAGCAGGTCGATTTGAACCGCTGGTTCAGCGAGAGTTACCGCGTTCCGGTGCAGAGCCAGGACGAGGAAGAGGACGAGACCGCCCGTCCGGACCGGCCGGAAGAGCCTTAAGGCTTTGTCCCGGGCCGATTTTCCCGCCGAACCTACAAGGCTGGACAAGGCCGTTCAACTTCACTAAAAAGCCGCGATCCGCGTCGGGGGACACCAACCCAGGGCCACAGCCCCAAGCCCCGACATTTCCGGACATGCCCGGGTAGCTCAGTTGGTAGAGCACATGACTGAAAATCATGGTGTCGGTGGTTCAACTCCGCCCCCGGGCACCACTCCCTAAAGCCGCTAGACTTCACCACCGCCGGCGGTTCCGCCGAGGTCCCCGGTCTGGCATGATGATGCGATGGACCGGGATCTGCTGGTGCTGCGCCTGGCGCAGGCTGAGCGTGCCGTCAAACTCGGCTTCGAGCTGATCGCCGAGCAGCGCGCCGTCGTTTTCGAGCGCGACGCCTGGGGACAGGACTCGACCAAGGAGCGCCGGTTTCTACGGATCTTTGAAGAGATTCAGGAAAGCCGGCTGGACGACCTGGAGACGGCGCGCGTGCAACTCGCCGCAGCCGACTATCGCCGCAGCGCGTGAGTCGACGTCAGCCCGCGGGCTTCTCGGCCTCCGCCATCTCCGCCTGCCGCTTCAACTGCGCCTGCTCGCGTTCGCCGATGACCGCCTCCACGAACTTGAGGATGAGGTCGGTGAAGGAGTCGTGGTCGAACTTGTCGAGCTCGAAGGAGGCGCCGGCGGGCCGCCCGACGACGCCGCTGTAGACCAGTTGCACAGTTCCGGTCTGCGCGAGGTTGAGCGCCATCGACTTGTGCACGATCGGTGTGCCGGTCGCCACGATGATCGTCATCCGGCCGACCGCGCCGCTGATATTCCCGCTGCCCTCGACGGCCAGGGTGAGGCCGCGTGGCGAGAGTGCCGGGTTCAATTCGTTGACGACATTCTTCACCACCTGGAAGGCGTTCTGCCAGTTGGTGACCATGTCCTCCCGGCGCTGCCGCTCCCGCGCCTCGGCGGCTTCCTTCTCCTGTTTCAGCCGCTGGTCCATCTGGTCGGCCGCCTGCATCCGCCGGACCAGCGATGCCAGTCGATCCTTGTCCGAATCCTTCATTCCAGACCCCATTCCCCTTCCAGCTGCTGGGCCCATCTTGCCACAACCGAGCCGGGGCAAGTCGATAGCAATCCTGCCGGCCTATGGCTTCTTTTGCGGCAGCTCCAGGCCGGCGATCTCGGCATAGAGTCGGGCGACGGAGGCGTCGTCGTCGCGCCCCATGCCGGCGGCGGCGGTCATCATGAACATCTGGAAGGCCTGGCCGGCGATCGGGGTCGGGAACTTGGTGTCGCGCGACATATCCAGCACGATGCCGAGATCCTTGGTGAAGATGTCCACGGCACTTCGCGGCGTGTAGTCGCCTTCGAGGATATGCGGCACGCGATTCTCGAACATCCAGGAATTGCCGGCCGCCGCGGTGATCACCTCGTAGACCTTGCCGATGTCGAGACCGAGGCGTTGCGCGAAGGTGACGGCCTCGCAGGCCGCGGCGATGTGCACGCCGGCCAGGAGCTGGTTCACCATCTTGAAGGCGGCGCCGATCCCCGGCTTGTCGCCGAGCCGATAGAGCTTGGCCGCCATCGCATCCAAAGCCGGCTGTGCCTTGGCGAAGGCCGCATCGTTGCCGGAGGCGAGAACGGTCAAAGCACCCTCGGCGGCGCGCTGCGACCCGCCGCTGATCGGCGCATCGAGATAGAGCAGGTCGCGCGCCTCCGCCTCGGCGGCGAGCGCCTCGGCATCCTTGGGGCTCATCGTCGCGCAGGAGAGGATGACAGCGCCTTTGGGCAAGGCCGGCGCGGCACCCTGCGGCCCGAACAGCACCGCCCGTGTCTGCGCCGCGTTGACCACGACGACGACGAGAATGGCCGCGTCGGTTGCGGCATCCGCCGGGCTGGAGGCGCTGCGGCCATGGGCGGCGAAGCGCTGCACGGCCTCGGCGCTGACATCGGCGCCGGCAACGTCGAAGCCCTTGCGTGCCAGCGACACCGCCATCCCGAAGCCCATCGAGCCGAGGCCGACCACCGCCGCTTTCGTCTTGCTCATTTCCTACCCTTCATTGTGATGATGTTCTCAACGCTTCGGCCAGACCCAACGCTCCGGTGCTTCTGTCTGCTCGGCCAGCGTTTCGCCCAGCTCCTTGCGGAGACGCACTTCGCGGCAGTCGAAATCGGCCAAGAGGTTGCCTATCAGCGCCTCGGAATGCGTGACCAGGATGATCTGCGAGCGCGAAGCCGCTTCGCCGATTGCCCGGGCCAGCGCCGGGATGAGATCGACATGCAGGCTGTTTTCCGGCTCGTTCAGCACCATGAGCCCCGGCAGTCGCGGCGAGAACAGGGCGGCGGCGAGCAGCAGGAACCGCAGCGTGCCCTCGGAAAACTCGGTCGCCTTCAGCGGGCGCAGGAGCCCAGGCTGGCGCATCTCGATCTCGAAATAGCTCCCGCTGACGACGACCTCGATCGAATGGCCGGGAAAGGCATGTTCGATCGCCGCATCCAGCGCATCCGCGTCGCCGACTTCGCGGATGGTCTGGATCGCCGCAGCGAGGTCGGCCCCGTCGCCGGCCAGAGCAGGAGTCCGCGTGCCGATCTGCGGGCGCCGCGCGGGCGCCTCGACGTCGGTTCGCAGATGATCGTAGAAGCGCCAGGCGCGCATCCGCTCGCGCACGACCAGCAGTTCCTGTGCCTCGCGCGGATCGGCGCAATGGGTCATCATGGAATCGAAAGTGGCGAGACTGGTCTCAGCCTGCGCCCAAGCCCCGGCCTTGTCGCGGATCCGCGCCGATGGGCCATGGCGTTCGGCCAGGACGTTGTTGCGTCCCGGCTGCGCACCGATCCACAGCGTCTCCATCTTGATCTCCGGATCCAGCGCGAAGAAGCCACCGGTCGGCAGGCCGAGCTCGATGGCGTAGCTGTAATCGTCGCCGGCGAAGCCGAGCTTCAGCGCGACCGGATGCTTGCGCCGCGTTCCCTCGACCGGGTGCTGGCCTTGCTTCAC
>JAYSFH010000349.1:0-4694 GCA_041913405.1 Dongia sp.
CCAGCCCAGGCCTTCCGGCAATGCCATGTCCTGGCCCCAGTCCGCGGCGGCGCAAAGCATGTCGAGATCGCCGTATGCATAGGCGAAGCCGGCATTCTCGATGCCGCGGCGATGCGGCGCCCATTCCGGCGAGATCATCAGATCGACGCCCTGGAGGCCGAGGCGGCGTGATCGCTCGGCGATCTCGGCGACCAGCGATTCCGCAAAGGCATCGGTCAGTGCACCGGATTTGAGGCCGGCCAGCTCCACGGGCGCACAGCCGGTGCCGGAGCGGGCGCGATCGAGAATGACACAGACCGCCCCGGCGTCACGGGCGTCGATGATCGCCGCCGGGCCGCTGCTCAGATGCCGGAGGAAGCGCTCGGCATCCGTATCTGGGATCGGATGCGCGGCGCACCAGGCGACGAGATCGTCAATCGCCGAAGACGCGGCGGAAGATGGTGTCGACATGCTTGAAGTGATAGCCGAGATCGAAGCATTCGGTCAGCGCCGCCTTCGAGATCTTGGCGGAGACCGCCGGATCGGCCAGCAGCTCGGTCAGGAAATCCTTGCCCTCGAGCCAGACCTTCATCGCGTTGCGCTGCACCGCCTGGTAGGAATCTTCGCGCGAGAGCCCGGCCTGGGTCAGCGCCAGCAGCACCCGCTGCGAATGCACCAGGCCGGAATAGCGGTCGAGATTGGCCTGCATCGCCTCCGGATAGACGATCAGCTTGTCGATCATGCCGGTGAGCCGCGCCAGCGCGAAGTCGAGCGCGATGGTCGCGTCGGGGCCGAACACCCGCTCGACCGAGGAATGCGAGATGTCGCGCTCATGCCAGAGGGTGACGTTCTCCAACGCCGGCGTCACCGCGGCGCGCACGACCCGGGCAAGGCCGGTCAGGTTCTCCGACAGAACCGGGTTGCGCTTGTGCGGCATCGCCGAGGAGCCCTTCTGGCCCGGCGAGAAATACTCCTCCGCCTCGCGCACTTCCGAGCGCTGCAAATGGCGGATCTCGGTCGACAGATTTTCGATCGAGCTCGCGATCACGCCCAGCACCGCGAAGAACATCGCATGGCGGTCGCGCGGGATGACCTGGGTCGAGACCGGCTCGATCTTCAAACCCAGCGCCTTCGCGACGTGTTCTTCGACCTTGGGATCGATGTTGGCGAAGGTGCCGATGGCACCCGAGATGGCGCAGGTCGCAATCTCGTCCTTGGCGGCGAGCAGGCGCTGCCGGGCGCGGTCGAAGGCAGCGTAATGGCCGGCGAGCTTCACGCCGAAAGTGGTCGGCTCCGCATGGATGCCGTGGCTGCGGCCGATGGTCGGCGTCATCTTGTGCTCGAGGGCGCGGCGCTTCAGAGCGGCCAGCAGCGCGTCGAGATCGGCCAGCAGCAAATCGCTCGCCTGCTTCATCTGCACGGCCAGGCAGGTGTCGAGCACGTCGGACGAGGTCATGCCCTGGTGCACGAAACGCGCCTCGGGGCCGACATACTCCGCGAGGTTGGTCAGGAAGGCGATGACGTCGTGCTTGGTCTCGCGCTCGATCGCGTCGATCCGCGCGATCTCCCACTTGCCGCGTTCCCAGACCGCCTTGGCGGCTTCCTTGGGAATCACGCCCAGCTCGGCCTGGGCATCGCAGGCATGGGCTTCGATCTCGAACCAGATGCGGAACCGGTTCTCCGGCTCCCAGATGCGCGCCATTTCGGCACGCGAATAACGGGGAATCATCAGGACCTCAGGCGTTTCAACCGCCGCAGAAAAGGCGGCCGGGCTGCAATTGTCAACCAAAGCATCGTCATGCCCGGGCTTGACCCGGGCATCCGGCTGCAGATTGCCGGGTCAAGCCCGGCAATGACGGTCTGATGGAATGGCTAGATCAGCGGCGGGGTACAGGCGCAGACCACGACCGCGGTCTGCTTTCCCACATTAAACAGGCGATAAGGCTGCTTCCCAAACAGCTGAAATCCGCCCCCCGCCTCGATCCTGTGGCGTTCCCCGCTGACCTCCAGCTCGATCGAGCCCTGGATCACCACCGCCGCGGTCTCGCCGTTATGGACGATGGCTTCCGCGCCGGTATCTGCCCCGGGCGCATAGCGCTCGTAGAAGAGCTGCAGCTTCTTGTCGCGACGCTCGGAACCGAGCACGCGGAGATCGGCGCCGCCGCGGGTGACCACGGCGAGATCGGCCTTCTTGTAGAAGAGCGCGTTCTGCCGCGAGACCGGCAGCGCGAAGAACTCCGCCATCGAGATCGGAATCGCGTTCAAGATACGGTGCAGCGAGGCCAGCGACGGCGCGTGGCTGTCCTGCTCGATCAGCGAGATCGTGGCGTTGGTGACGCCCGCGCGCTTCGCAAGCTCGCGCTGCGAGAGGCCGGCCTGCTCGCGCACCGTCTTCAGGCGCGACCCCACCGCCAGCGCGCTGGTGTCGCTTTCCTTCTTCTGCGCCCGCTTGGTCTGCAACGCCCGCTTCGCCACGCCCGAAACTCCGCTCTTGTTGGTGACGACTTGGTAACACGGCGCAGGGCTCCGGCGACACGAATTGATTCCGCTTGCGTGATTAAAAAAACATGCCATCATTCAAAAAAATTTAAACACCCCAGTTCATCGGAATGGGGCAGACAGATGGGAGGTTCGCCTTGACGGCCCTGGACGATTTCGCACGCCTTTCCGGCAAGCTGTTCCTCGACGGCGCACTGGTCGCGAGCAAGAGCACCAGCACATTGGACGTGATCGAGCCGGCGACCGAGGACCGGATCGGCGCGATCGCCGATGCGACCGACGGCGAGGTCGACCAAGCGATCGACCTGGCCGACATCGCGCGGCGCAAGTGGTGCGCGCAGGACACGCGCACCCGCGCCACGACCTTGCACGAAGTCGCAGCCACGCTCCGGCGCAACAAGGAGACTTATGCCGAGTGCCTGACCCGCGAGGAAGGCAAGCCGTTCAAGGAATCGGTGGACGAAGTCTCCTGGTGCGCGACCGCCCTCGACTACTACGCCGAGATCGCACGGCACGAGACCGGCCGCGTCGCCGGCACCACCGTGCCGGGGCAGTTCCATTTCGCGGTCAAGGAGCCGCTCGGCACCGTCGTCATCATCCTCCCCTTCAACTATCCGCTGGTGCTGCTGTGCTGGGAAGCGGCGGCGGCGCTCGCGGCCGGCAATGCGGTCATCGTGAAGCCGCATGAGCAGACCAGCCTCACCACCCTGAAATTCATGGAGCTGTTCGCCGCCTTGCCGGCGGGGCTGATCCAAGTGGTGACCGGCGGCGCCCGCGTCGGCCAGCGGCTGGTCGCCAGCAACAACACCCATGGCGTCGCCTATACCGGCTCGGTCGCGGTCGGCCAGGCAGTGGCCAAGACCTGCGCCGAGACGTTCAAACCCTGCCTGATCGAGGCCTCGGGCAACGATCCGATGATCGTGATGCCTTCGGCGCCGATGGAGATGGCGGTGCGCGGCGCCGCCTTCGCCGCCTACTTGAATTGCGGCCAGGTCTGCACCTCCTCCGAACGCTTCTACGTCCACTCCAAGATCCACGACGAGTTCGCGGAGCGGCTGGCGGCGGAGGCGAAGAAGCTCCGCATCGGCAATGGCCTCGAGAAGGTCGATCTCGGTCCGCTCGCGACCTCGAAGCAGCGCGACCGCTTCGAGGGCCTGATCGCCCGCGCCCGGAAGGAAGGCGCCAAGGTGCTGACCGGCGGCGGTCGTCCGGCCAACCTCAACCGCGGCTGGTTCGTCGAGCCGACGGTGCTGACCGATGTGACACCGGAGATGGAGATCCTGAACGAAGAGCCGTTCGGCCCGGTCGCGCCGATCTGCCGGGTCGACAGCTTCGACGAAGCGATCGCGCTCGCCAACCGCTCTCGCTACGGGCTCGGCGCCAATCTCTACACCCTCGACATGGACGAGGCATTCCGCGCGGTCAACGAGATCGAGTCCGGCATCCTCTGGATCAACGCGCCGCTGCTCGACAACGACGCCCTGCCCTTCGGCGGCCGCAAGCTCTCCGGCACCGGCCGGCAGCTCGGGCCGGAGGGACTGAACCAGTTCCAGAACACCAAGTTCGTGATGATCGATCCCAAGGCGTCGAACCAGGACTTCTGGTGGTTCCCCTATGCGGAGAAAGAGATGTTCAAGGGCAAGAGCAAGTAAGGCGCGATGAACGCGTCAACATCGAGGGAGGGGAAGATGGCCAACAACGGAATTCCGGCCGAGCTCGAGCGGCGGATCAAGCTGCTCGAAAACCCGGCGAACCAGGGCGAGGACTTCGACACCGCCAGCTGGTTTTGGCTGATCGCGCTTGGCGTCGCCTTGCCGATCGTGGCGCTTGTCATCGGATGGGGGCTGCAATGACGACGACGGAAATGCAGATCGCGGCGGAAGCCGACAAGAGCGCCTGGCCGCTGCTTCCCGCCGAGCGCAACTGGGGTTCCTGGAAGCTCGGCATCAGTCTGGCAACCGCCGCCGCCGCCACCTGGTGCTACATCATCGGCGAATACGTCGGCTATTATCTTGGCTTCGGCAAGGGCTTCATGGCCTTGGCCGCCGGCAGCATGATCGGCATGTTGATCGTCGCCATTGCCGCGGTGCCGATCTGCATCCGCTTCGGCGTCGATTCCATCGCCTCGACCAAGCCGCAGTTCGGCTCGCAGGGCTGGATCATCCCGGCTGCCATGCAGCAGATCTCCATCGTCGGCTGGAATTCGCTGCTGCTGA
>JAYSFH010000350.1:0-4683 GCA_041913405.1 Dongia sp.
GTTCCGCGCGGCGATGGAGAAGATCGTGCTGCCCGCGATCGCGGCATTCCGGCCGGAGCTGATCCTGATCTCCGCCGGCTTCGACGCCCACCGCCGCGATCCTCTGGCCGCACTCGAGTTCGAGAGCGAGGACTATCACTGGGCGACGGCCCGGCTCTGCGCGCTCGCCGAATCCTGCTGCGGCGGGCGCGTGGTCTCGACTCTGGAAGGCGGCTACGACCTCGCCGCACTCGGCGAGAGCGCTGCCGCACATCTCGCCGCCCTGTGCGAAGCCTGATCTTATCTTCCTGAAAAGACTGGGAAAAGATTAGCCCCTGGCCGCTTGTTTGGGCCGGGAGGGCTATATAGAATGCCGCCGATTCTGCAGCCGGAGGACCGGCGGGTGCTGCTTTTTTCGCAGCGACCATCCCTGGAGAGCGAGATGGCGGAGAACCAAAACGCCGGCAACAAGATACCGGCGGAGATCGTGGCTTTGAGCTTCGAGGAGGCGCTGGCCCAGCTTCAGGACCTGGTGAAGAAGCTGGAGCGGGGCGACAACAAGCTGGACGAGGCGATCGGCTCGTATGAACGCGGTGCGCTCTTGAAGCAGCACTGCGAGGCCAAGCTGCGCGAGGCGCAGATGAAGGTCGACAAGATCGTGCTGGGAGCAAATGGATCGGTCGGCACGCAGCCGATGGATACGGACTGAAGAGACGGGGATCTTAAACGTGCAGATCGAACGAGCGTTGAACGAGGCCGCGAGCTCGGCCAACCGGGTGCTGGACGAGTTGATCCCCGCGGTCACCGGCAGCGAAGCCCGCGTGGTCGAGGCGATGCGCTACGCCACCATGGGCGGCGGCAAGCGGATCCGGCCTTACCTGGTGCTGAACAGCGCCGCACTTTTCAACGTCGCGCCGAGCTACGCGCTCCGCGCCGCCGCGGCGGTCGAGATGCTGCATTGCTACAGCCTGGTGCATGACGATCTCCCGGCGATGGACGACAGCGACCTCCGCCGCGGCCGCCCGACCGCGCACAAGCAGTTCGACGAGGCGACCGCGATCCTGGCCGGCGACGGCCTGCTGACCCTGGCCTTCGAGGTGCTGTCGCACGCCGATACCCATCCCGACGGCGGCGTGCGCGCCGAGCTGGTGCATGCGCTGGCGGTGGCCGGCGGTGCCGCCGGCATGGTCGGCGGGCAGATGATCGATCTCTCGGCCGAGAACATGACGCTCGACATCGGCGCCATCACCCGGCTGCAGCGGATGAAGACCGGCGCCATCATCGCCTTCTCCTGCGAAGCGGGCGCCATTCTCGGCCATGCCGGGCCGCAGGCGCGGCACGCACTGAATGCCTATGCCCATGACCTCGGCCTTGCCTTCCAGATCGTCGACGATCTCCTGGCCGCCGAAGGCACCGCGGACGCGAGCGGCAAGCCGGCCGGCGCCGATGCGGCGGCGGGCAAGGCGACCTTCGTCTCGATCCTGGGCCTGGAGCGCGCGCGCGACCAGGCGCGGCTGCTGGGCGAGCAGGCCAACGCGCATCTGGAGCAGTTCGGCGCCAAGGCCGATCCGCTGCGCTGGATGACCGAGTTCGTGATCTCGCGCAAAAGCTAAGACGGAACCAAGATGGCGGAGGGATCCACCATAACCGGTTCCGCCAGCGAGAACCGGGGCAGTTGGGCTGCCGAAATTCGCGCGACGGTGAAGCTGGCCGCGCCGATCGCGCTCGCCTTCCTGGCGGAGATCGCGATCGTCGTCGCCGATGCGGTGATGGCCGGCAAGCTCGGCGAGGATGCCATCGCGGCCGAGGGCCTCGGCGCCCATCTTCTCTTCACGCCGCAGCTGCTCGCTATGGGCGTGCTGTCGAGCGTCGCGGCTCTGGGCTCTCATGCCGACGGCGCGCAGGATCGCGCCATGGTGACCAGGGTTGCGCGCCAGGGTCTCTGGCTTGCAACCCTGCTGGCGATTCCCGCCCTGGCGATCACGGCAACGATCCCCACCATGCTCACCGTCGCCGGCTACGATCCGAAGATCGTCGGCATGAGCAGCGGCATGATCTACGTCGGCATGGCCGGCATTCCGGCGCTGCTCTGGTATACGGCATTGCGCAATTTCGCGACGGTGCTGCACAAGACCCGGATCGTCGTGGTGATCTCCCTGGTCTCGCTGGCGGTCGCGATCTTCAGCAACTGGCTGTTCCTCTACGGCAATTGGGGTGCGCCCGAACTCGGTGTGACCGGTGTCGGCGTCTCCTGGGCGCTGGCCAGCTGGGTGCAGCTCATCATCATGGCGGTCTATGTGCAGCGCGAACGCGTGCTCAAGGCCTACCGCGTGCTGAACGACCTGCTGCATCCCGACGGGCACATTCTGAAGGACCTGTTTCACGTCGGCTGGCCGATCAGCATGAGCTACGCCTTCGAGACCGGACTCTTTCTCGCGTCGTCGCTGATGATGGCGCGGATCAGCGAGGCGGCATTGGCGGCGCATACCGTGGTGATCAGCATCTCCTCGGTCTCCTACATGATTCCCTACGGCATCAGCCAGGCGGCGACCGTCCGCGTCGGCTTCTATACCGGCGCCGGCGATCCCGCCGGTGCGCGTCGCGCCGGGTTCATCGCGATCCTGCTGGCCTGCATCTGGATGGTCTTCACCGGCGCATTGATGGTGCTCGCGCCGCATGAACTCATTGGCCTCTATATCGACATCACCAATCCGGCGAATGCCGGCGCGCTGGCCGTCGCCTTGATCATCATCCCGATCGGCGCGCTGTTCCAGGTCGTGGATGGTCTGCAGACCGCGGCGATCGGTGCGCTGCGTGGACTGAAGGACACGCATTTCCCGATGGCGATCTGCTTCATCGGCTATTGGGTAATCGGTTTTGGCGCGAGCTTCATCCTGACCTTCCCGCTGGATATGGGCCCGCACGGTATCTGGCTTGGCATCTTCGTTGGTCTCGCCGCATCGGGCACGCTGCTGACCTGGCGATTCCAGACGTTGTCGCACCGGCTCGCGATCGCGCCGGCCGCCGATGCCGCGTGAACCCAAGCCTTCGAAGGAACGCGCCGACAAGCTGCTGGTCGATCGCGGCCTCGCGCCGACCCGGGCGCGCGGGCAGGCGATGATCCTGGCCGGCCAGGTTTATTCCGGCACCAAGCGCATCGACAAGGCCGGAGATCTCCTGGCTGGCGACGCGGATCTCAACGTGAAGGGCGCCGATCATCCTTGGGTCTCGCGCGGCGGGCTGAAGCTGGTGCATGGCCTCGATCACTTCGGCCTCGATCCCACGGCCAAGATCGCGATCGACGTCGGTGCTTCCACCGGCGGCTTCACCGACGTGCTGCTGACCCGGGGTGCTGCCAAGGTCTATGCTGTCGACGTCGGCCATGGGCAGCTGGCCTGGAAGCTGCGCAACGATCCCAAGGTGGTCGTGCTCGAACGCACCAATGCCCGCAACCTTGACCGCGCCCAGGTTCCGGACGCGGCCGACATCGTGGTCTGCGACGCGAGCTTCATCGGATTGGAGACCGTGCTGCCGGCGGCGCTCGCGCTGACCGCGCCGAACGCCTGGGCGGTGGCGCTGATCAAGCCGCAATTCGAGGTTGGTCCCGACCGGGTCGGCAAGGGCGGCGTGGTGCGCGATCCGGTCCTGCACCAGGAGGTCTGCGACCGCATCGCCGCCTGGTTCGACGCACAGGCCGGCTGGACCGTGCTCGGCATCGTCGAGAGCCCGATCCTCGGCCCTGAAGGCAACCGCGAGTTCCTGATCGCGGCACGGCGGATGCCATGACCCCGGTGCTTCCCGACATTCTGGAAATCCAATCGCTCGGTGCCCAGGGCGACGGCGTCGCCGTGGTCGGCGAGGCGCGGGTCTTCGTGCCCTTTGCGCTGCCCGGCGACCGCATCCGCGCCGAGATGGCTGGGCGCCGCGGCGACGGCTGGCATGCGAAGCTGACCGAGATCGTGGCGCCGGGCCCGCAGCGTCTCCATCCGGAGGCGCCCTTCGCCCATTGCGGCGGCTGCATGCTGCGCCATTTGGAGCCTGCGGCCTACCGCGCCTGGAAGTTCGGCCTGGTGGAGACGGCGTTGCGCCAGCGCGGACTTGAACTGCCGGAAGGCGCCGCGCTGATCGGGACGCCGCCGGGCAGCCGGCGCCGTGCCCGCTTCGCGGCGGAGCGGACGAAAGACGGCCTCAACTTCGGTTTCCACATGCCGGAAAGCACCGAGATCGCCCGCGACGCCGAATGCCCGGTGCTGTCGCCGCGCCTCATGGAACTGCTCCCGACGCTGCGCGATCTCGCCGGTGCCGCGCTCGGCGTCGGCGGCACCGCCACGGTGACGGCGACCCTGGCCGACAACGGCCTCGACGTGCTGATCACCATGGAGAAGCCGCTGGAACGGCGCCGCGCCCTGACCGAGGTCGCGGCGAAGGCGCCGATCGCGCGGCTGTGCTGGCAGCGCGGCCGCGGCGAGCCCGAGCCGCTCCTCCAGCAAGTGGCGCCGCGCGTGCATTTCGGCGGCATCGGGGTCGACCTGCCGCCCGAGGCCTTCCTGCAGCCGAGCGCCGAAGGGGAGGCGGCCCTGGTGGCGGCGACCGTGGCCTATTCGAAGGGTGCCAAGTCGATCGCCGATCTCTATTCCGGCTGCGGCACCTTCACCTTCCCGCTGGCGAAGGTCGGCAAGGTCGTCGCATACGAGAGCGCCAAAC
>JAYSFH010000351.1:0-4680 GCA_041913405.1 Dongia sp.
ACCCTTCTTAGTCTGCCGGCGGGATCGCCCGGACAATCTCGCGTCTACCGCAGCGGCGATCTGGTCTGAAGCCGCTAGAAGCGCTGCATCGGTAAAGTGAATATATCCGCCGGTTACTCCTGCCTGCCTATGCCCGAGAAGTGCCGATATGGTCGGAAGCTGGAATCCGAGTTCACTGGCGAGACTGGCGAAGTGGTGCCGGAGATCGTGGAGCCTGGCCGCAACCCCCGCCTCATCGCGAATCGTCACCCAAAGCTTCGGTAGCCCCTGGTAACTTGTATCGTCCCTATCGCCCGGAAAGACGAAATCCGAGGTCTTCGAGCGGGGCAGCTTCTTAAGCAAGTCGATGGCGGGCTGACCGAGAACGACGATCCGTTCGCCCGTCTTCGAGGTCGGCAGACGGAGGACGCGATGATGCAGATCGACCTGGGGCCATTTCAGCCCCGTGATCTCGCCCCGACGGGCGCCGGTCAAGGCCAGGAGGCGGATCGCCGCCGTCGCTAAGGGGTGGTCACCGGACTTGAGGTCCAGGGCCCGCCCCAACGATTTCATCTGGTCAGGATTGAGGAAAGTCCGAGCGCTATTCCAGCCAAATTTGGTAACGCCGTGGCAGGGATTGTCATCCCGTAAGCCAAGCTTGATGGCATATCGAAACAGGGCGGCCACCAGGTTGAGGGTCCGGGCGGCCGTTCCCTGGCCGCCGGTCACAATGGCCCGGCCTCTCCGCTTTGTCTTGACGTCAGCCTTGGTCTTTCCTGCTGCGACCTGTTCCTGGAATCTCTCGATATGGGCGCGGGTGATTTCCTTGACCTTGTACTTGCCCAGGAGCGGCCGAATATGGCGCTCGATCCTGCCTCGCTCCACGGCGAGGCTGTTCGCGTTCTTAACCCTGCCATGGCGGGCTGGCATCGTCGGGGCCGCTTCGAGATATCGGTCGCAAAGCTCGTTGATTGATTCGGCGCGCTTTTCCTCCTGGGCCAACAGGGCGGGGTCCAGGCCCTCAATTTTGGCCCCTAGGGCGAGGATCGCCCTCTCTCGGGCCTTCTTGAGTGTAAGCGGACCGTGCTTCCCCAGGGTCAGCCAGCGCTGCCGACCGTTGGCCCGGAACTTGACGAAGAAGACCTTGTCACGCCGCTGGCACCGGATGCCAAATCCGAGCGGCTGCGTATCCCAGAGGATCTCTCCGGGTTCAAGCGCCTGGATGCGCCGCTCCGTAATTGTCACGCGAAGGGTCATGATCCGCCCCAGAGAGTTTCGCCGGCCGCTGGAACCGGTCTAGCAACCATATAGCAACCATATTGGCGGGTATCGGGGGCGATACAAGGGTACTGTAGACGTTAAGAATCCAGATATAATGCATCTCTGGCGATACTCGGCGGTTGCCGGTAGATTATTTCTCTTGCCCTCCGAAGGCAAAGGTCGTACGTTCGAATCGTATCGGGTGCGCCAGATTTCCGCGCCGCGGACCATCGGTTAAATCATTGAAATCGCTGTAAAATGCAGATGCCGAACGCCAGGCGAGGCGTGGCGAAGCTCGCGACCGGGATCGACATGGCCTATCTCGAGGTCGGTCCCGCAGACGGCACGCCGGTCCTGCTCATTCACGGTCTGACCGACAACATCAGGTCCTGGTCGCTCGCCATGGCTGAGCTGCACCGGCTGGATCCGGCACGGCGCATCTTCGCCGTCGATCTGCGCGGCCATGGCAAGAGCAGCATGCCGGACGCCGGGCGATGCGCGAGCGCGCCGGAGCAATGCTTCACCTTGGCGCGGCATGCCGCCGACATCGTCGCATTCATGGATCAGAAGGGACTCGGGACGGCGGATCTGGCCGGGCATTCCTTGGGCTCGTTCATCGTCCAGGAGATCGCGCTCGAGCATCCGGCGCGCGTTTCCCATGCGATCCTGGTGGCGACGGCGGCGAGCTCGGTCGGAAATGTGGCCCTGACCGACGCCATCCTGAAGGAACCGGTCGAAGGCGCCTGGAAAAGGCGGCTGGAAGGGCAGGGGAAGAAGTATCCCGATGACTTCTATGCGCTCACGCCCACCGACGCCGATCCCGACGTCGCCGACTGGCTGGCCGCATACTGGGTTGTTGATCCGGCCGCCGATCCGGATTTCCTGAAGCCTTATCTTCCAGAGACGGCGCAGGTGAAGCTCGGAACCTGGATAGGCGCGACCAAGGCCCTGCTGGCGCAGGACAACACCGCAAGGCTGGAGCGGCTGTCCGTCCCGACGCTGATCTTGTGGGCGACACAGGACTCGATCTACCTGAAGTCGGACCAGGATGCGATCGTTGCGGCGCTGACCGTTGCTGCCGCGCAGGGCAATGGGCACCTCTATTGGAAGGAATACGGCGCCGCGCCGTTGCCGGCTTCCGGCGCGCAGGAGACCGACATCGGGCATAACATCCAATGGGCCGCCGGCGACATGGTCGCAGTGGATATCGATGCCTTTATCAAGGCCGGCAAGCCGACGCCGGATCTGGTGCGGAGCGAAAGCGCGCACAATGTCGGTAAGCTGGTGGTCGAGCCGGGCAAGGCCAAGGTCCTCCACCTCGGCCACTGACGCCTTCGAGTCAGGAAAAGTCTCGCACCGATAGAATATCTCGGGCGCCGGCGCCTCGACCCGCGCCGCCGGCCGTTCTATCGTTTCACCGCCAAGTGTTCTGGTTCGGGGAGCGTCGCGTGCCGTCAACCCATCTCAAGCTTTCGCCGAAGGCAGCGCGCAAGCTGATCTTCGATGCCCTGACCGGCGCCGGGACCCGGCCCGCGAACGCGGAATACTTCGCCGACGCCATACTCGACACCGAACTCAGCGGCCTCGAGGGGCATGGCTTCTATTGGCTGCAGTATTACTGCGCGCATGTGTACAGCGGGAAAGTCGATGGTAAGGCCGTGCCGAAAGTGACGCGGCAGTCGCCGGTCGCGTTCCGCGTCGATGCCCGGCGCGGCTTCGCCCATCCGGCGATCGAGAGGGGCTTCGGCAAGCTCATTCCCGCGGCGCTGAAATACGGCATCGCCGGCCTCGCGGTTCACAACTCCTACAACGCCGCGACGCTCGGCTATCACACCGGATACTTGGCGCGGCAGGGGTTGCTCGCCTTCGGCTTCACCAATTCGACCCCGGCGATTGCCCCGGTCGGCGGCCGCAAGCCGGTCATCGGCACCAACCCTATCTCCTTCGCGGTGCCGGGAGCGAAAGGGCAGATCGCCTTCCTGATCGACCAGTCCGCATCGGCGGTGACATGGACGGCGGTGAAGCTCGCCTCGGAAGAGGGTCGCGAGATTCCCATGGGCTGGGCGCTCGATGCCGAAGGCCGGCCGACCACCGATCCGACCCTCGGCCTGGCGGGCTCGATGGCGCCCGCCGGCGGCTATAAGGGATTCGGCATTGGCTTGATCGTCGAAGTGATGTGCGCCGCGTTGGCCGGCGCCCGGCGCGGGCCGGAGATGGGCTCGTTCATGGCCGATGACGGCAAGCCGATCGGCTGCGGCCAGTTCTTCATCGCCATGGACCCGAAGGCCTTCTCCGGCGGCCAGTTCGCAAAGCAGATCGCCGCTCTCGCGCGCTCGATCACCGCGCAATCCGGTGCCCGCCTGCCGAACGCCAAGCGGGAAGTGAACCAGAAGCGGTTGGCGAAGGAGGGCCTGACGATCGAACGCGCGCTGCACGACCGGTTGAAAGGCTTCGCCGCCGGTCGCTAGAAGTCGGTAGCCTCGCCGCCTTCAGCCTTGCGCCGCGCGACGAAGGCGTCGATGGCTTCGGCGGCCAGTGGGTCGAGCATCGGCTCCTGGTATTCCGCCAAGGCGCGCTTCCACAAGGCATTCGCCTTCTGTGTCGCCTCGGGCGATCCCGCCGCCTGCCACTGGCTGAAATTGCGCCAGTCGGAGATCAGCGGCTGATAGAAGGCGGTGGCATAGCGCTCCAGCGTGTGCTTCGCGCCGAAGAAATGGCCGCCAGGTCCGACCTCCAGCATCGCGTCCAGCGCCATGGCGCCTTCGTCCACGACGACCGGCTGCAGAAATTCCTCGACCATCTGCAGGAGGTCGATGTCGAGCGCGAACTTTTCATAAGACGCGGTGAGCCCGCCCTCCATCCAGCCGGCGGCGTGGACGATGAGATTGCCGCCGCCCATGATCGCGCCCCAGAGCGAGAACACCGTCTCATAGGCGGCCTGGGCATCGACCGCATTGGCGGCATTGGTGCTGGAGGTGCGATAGGGCAGGCGATAGCGCCGAGCCAGCTGTCCCGCGGCGATGCAGGCCTTCATGTATTCCGGCGTGCCGAAGGCCGGGGCGCCGGATTTCATGTCGACGTTGGACGTGAAGGCGCCATAGACGAAGGGCGCGCCCGGCTGCACCAGCTGCGACAGAGCAAGGCAGGCGAGGGCCTCCGCATTCTGCTCGACCAGTGCGCCGGCCAGGGTGACCGGTGCCATCGCGCCGGCCAGGGTGAACGGCGTCACCACGCAGGCCTGGTTGCGCCGTGCCATCTCGATGATGCCCATCGCCATCGGCGCGTCGAGCTTGAACGGCGAGTTGGTGTTGATGACGGTGTAGGCGAAGGGCTCGCGCCGGAAATCCTCTTCCGAGATGCCGCAGGACAGCCGGACGATCTCCAGGCTGTCGAGCAGCCTGGCGCGCCCGGTGGAATAGACGAAGGGCACCTTGTCGGAGT
>JAYSFH010000352.1:0-4669 GCA_041913405.1 Dongia sp.
TCCATAGAGCTACAAACGTCATTGCCCACGGGAATATGACAGGCCCTCGCTGTGCGCGCGTGTCCTATTCCATCGCTAGGCACTACTGCATCGTGCTCGGTTCGATCGCCGCCGATCTTGTCGTTGAATTTGAGCTCAATGGTGCGGAAGGGTTTATAAACGCGCACGGTGGCAACTTCGAGCAGGTCGTTAATTCCGCCGGTATGGAAGTTTGGTCATATCTGAACCACAAGTGTGGGTCGTCCGATACATCGGCCAATTGCCTGCTGGATGACGTTTCACGCCGCTTGACCGGAGCAAGATATGTCGCCGCCTGCAAATCCATTGCCGATACGCACGGCCAGGTGGATTGCCTGATTGCGCGTTGGGTCGCCTCTCAAGTGAATGCGGCCGCGATGGCTGAGAATGTCGGTGTTTCCGGCGACTTCTTTTACCATCGTGGAGTTAAGCCAGCTCTCAATGACCTTGCCCGCCGTGGGCAATCGAACTGTGACCGAGCTGGGCTTGCCGCCGGCTCGGATTGTCTTATCGACAGCGTCGCTGCCGTTTTGCCCTACGGCAAGGAAATGAGACCCTATTGCAAAGACATCGGAGATTTCGTCGATCGCTATCTCTGCGTCGTGACGGGTGCACTTGCCACCGATCTTTATGTCGCGACCGGCGTGGGATCCGCTGAAACCTTCTTGAAAACCCATGGGCAGGACGGAGAGCGCGCGATAAACCAGGCAGATATCATGGTGATGGGTTTCCTAGCCAGGGAATGCTCCGAAACCACAGGGGTGCCCAGATGCGTCCCTAAAGAAGCCGCAAGCCGGCTGGGCTCTGATGCTAAGGCTAGAGCCCTTTGCACGTCTTTTACTGAGGATAAGGAAGCGCTCAACTGCCTAATGGCGGACCGCGCAATCAAGGTGCTGCTCTCGGCCAAGGCTCAGCTCTGACTGCAATCTTGCGGCTCGGCGCAATTCGGCCGAAAATGCTGGTTAACAGTTAGGATATTGCGACTCCATGACCCGCAAACTCTTCGGCACCGATGGTGTCCGCGGCCTCGCCAACAGCGAGCCGATCACCGCCGAGACCGCCCTCAAGCTGGCCCTGGCGGCCGGCGCCCATTTCACCCGCGGCGACCACCGGCACCGGGTGATCATCGGCAAGGACACAAGGCTCTCGGGCTACATGCTGGAGACCGCGCTCACCTCCGGTTTCCTCTCCATGGGCATGGACGTGATGCTCTTGGGACCGATGCCCACTCCGGCGGTTGGCATGCTGACCCGTTCGATGCGCGCCGACCTCGGCGTCATGATCTCGGCCTCGCACAATCCCTATGAGGACAATGGGATCAAATTGTTCGGCCCGGACGGGTTCAAGCTCTCCGACGAGATCGAGACCGCGATCGAGCAGCGCCTTGCCGCAAACGATCTGCAAAAGAGCCTGGCGCCCTCCGCGGACCTCGGCCGCGCCAAGCGCATCGACGACGCGCCCGGCCGCTACATCGAGTTCGTGAAGTCGAGCTTCCCCAAGGGCCTCAGCCTCGCCGGCCTGAAGGTGGTGATCGATTGCGCCAATGGCGCCGCCTACAAGGTGGCCCCCACCGTGCTCTGGGAGCTGGGCGCCGAGGTGATCCCGGTCGGGGTCGAGCCGAACGGCACCAACATCAACCGCGAATGCGGCGCCATGCATCCCGAACGCCTCAAGGCATTGGTGCGCGAGCGCGGCGCCGACCTCGGCATTGCCCTCGACGGCGATGCCGACCGGGTCATCGTGGTCGATGAGCGCGGCCATGTGGTCGATGGCGACCAGCTGATGGGTGTCATCGCCCGGTCCTGGGCGGTGGCCGGCAGGCTCAAGGCCGACTGCGTCACCGCGACCGTCATGTCCAACCTCGGCCTGGAGCGATTCCTCCAGACGCAGCGGATCACGCTGAAGCGCACGCCCGTGGGCGACCGCTATGTGGTCGAGGAGATGCGCCGCAACGGCGGTAACCTCGGCGGCGAGCAGTCCGGCCATATCATCCTCACCGACTTCGCCACCACCGGCGACGGGCTGATGGCGGCGCTGCAGGTCTTGGCGGTCCAGGTGCAGGCCGACAAGCCGGCGAGCGAGACCCTCCGGGTCTTCGCGCCGCTGCCGCAGCTCCTGAAGAATGTCCGCTACCGCGCCGGCGCCGGCCTGCCGCTGGAGCAGGCCGCCGTGAAGGCCGCGATCCAGGCCGGCGAGGCGGAATTGACCGGCAAGGGCCGGCTGCTGATCAGGAAGTCCGGCACCGAGCCGCTGATCCGCGTCATGGCCGAAGGCGAGGACGAGGAACTGGTGGCAAGGGTCGTCGCCGACATCGTGAAGGCGGTCGAAGCCGCCGCCGCATGAGATGGCGCTGGATTTGGCTGCTTCCGGCGACGATCCTCCTCGCCGCGCCGGTGCCCGCCGCAGCCGATCCGCAGTTCTCCTTCCCGGCCGCCTGCAGCCTCGGCCTGAGCTGCTTCATCCAGAACTACGTCGATACCGATATGAGCAGCGCCGCCAAGGACTTCTCCTGCGGTTCCCTCTCCTATGACGGCCATAAGGGCACCGACATCCGGCTCAAGAACTACGTGGCAATGGATGTTGGGGTTGATGTGCTGGCGGCGGCGCCGGGCACCGTGCTCCAGACCCGCGACGGAGTGTCGGACGTCAACGTCCGCGTGACCGGCGAGGCCGCGGTCAAGGGCCGCGAGGCGGGGAACAGTGTCATCCTCGCCCATGGCAACGGCTGGGTGACCCAATATTCCCATATGAAGAAGGGCAGCATCGTCGTGAAGCCCGGCGACAAGATTTCCGCCGGTGCGAAGCTCGGGCAGGTCGGTCTTTCCGGCAATACCGAATTCCCACACCTTCATTTCGAGGTCAGGTACGGCGGCGCGCCGGTCGACCCCTTCAGCGGCGAACCCATGGCGGCCGGATGTGGCCTTGAGGATCACCCGCTGTGGAAAACGGCGATCCGCTACATTCCGACCGGCCTGCTCAGCGACGGCTTTGCGCTCGAGAAGCCCAAGCCCGACGCCGCGCGCCATGGTGCCTATTTCGGGACGGCCCTGACCATCCAGAGCCCGGCCTTGGTCTACTGGATCGATGTCTTCGGCCTGCAATCCGGCGACCGTCTGCTGATCTCCCTGACCGGGCCCGATGGCGGCATCCTGGCCGAGAGCGAGACGCCGATCGACCGGGCGAAGGCGGAGTTCTTTGCCTTCGCCGGAGCGAAGCATCCGCCTAGCGGCTGGAAGAGCGGCTTCTATGTCGGCAAGCTCGAGGTCGTGCGCGGCGACCAGATCGTGGTCACGCAAAAGAATCAAATCGCCTTGCCTTAGATCAAGCGCTGAATAGAGTCCGTGGCGGGAGTGCTGCCATGCCTTCGGTCCAGTTCACGTCGCATCTGCGCAAGGTGGCGCCGACCGGCACGATCACGGTCGGTGGCGAGACCTTGCGCCGCGCGCGCGACGAAGTCTTCGCGCTGCATACCAAAGTGAAGTACTACGTGCTCGACCACCAGGATCGCCTGCGCAAGCATGTCGTGATCTTCGTCGACGGCGCGCGGATTTCCGGCGGCAGCGATTTGATGTGCCCCGTGAGTCCCTCTGCCCAAATCTATGTTCTTCAAGCATTGTCGGGAGGATGAGATGGCGTCGCGTATGCTGGTCGGCAGCCGCAAGGGTCTCTTCGTGCTGGAGCCGAAAGGCGGCGAGTGGAAGATCGCGCAGCAGGCCTTCATCGCCCAGCCGGTCTCCCAGGTCCTGCACGATCCCCGCGACGGCAGCCTCTACGTTGCCCTGAACCTCGGCCATTTCGGCGCCAAGCTGCACCGCTCCGATGACGGCGGCGCAAGCTGGATCGAAGTCAGCGCCCCCGCCTTCCCCAAGCAAGAAGGCAAGGAAGATGCGCCTAGCGTCGCCATGATCTGGGCATTGGAAGCCGCGGGCTCGGACATGCCCGGTGTGATCTGGGCCGGTACCATGCCGGCTGGCGTCTTCCAGTCCAAGGACAAGGGCGTCACCTGGACTCAGAACACCGCCTTCGAAGCGATCCCCGGCAAGGCCGAGTGGTTCGGCGGCGGCAACGATGCCCCCGCCTTGCACTCGATCTCGATACATCCGAAGGACAGCCGAAAGATGGTGGTCGGCATCTCCTGCGGCGGCGCCTGGGTGACCGAGGATGCCGGAGTGACTTGGGGCAACGGCTGCAAGGGCATGTGGGCGGCCTATATGCCGCCCGAGCTGAAGGACAATCCGAACGGCCAGGACCCGCACCGGATCGTCCGCTGCCGCGACCATCCGGAGACGCTCTGGACCCAGCACCACAATGCCCAGTTCCGGTCCACCAACGGTGCCGCCGAATGGAGCACGATCTCGGAGACCTTCGGCTTCGCGGTCGCCGCCCATCCGCGGAATGCCGAGACCGCCTGGTTCGTGCCTGCACAGAAGGACGAGTTCCGGATCCCGCAAGACGGCGACTTCTGCGTCTTGAAGACCGAGGATGGCGGCAGGACCTTCCGCCGCATAACCGCCGGCCTGCCGCCCAGGCCCTGCTTCGACCTCATCTACCGCCATGCCCTCGACGTCGATGAAGAAGGCCGCGTACTCGCCTTCGGCTCGACCACCGGAAACCTTTGGACGAGCGGGGATAGCGGCGAAAGCTGGCGCAC
>JAYSFH010000353.1:0-4668 GCA_041913405.1 Dongia sp.
ACCTATTACCCGCAGCGCGCCTCCGGCTACGGCTGCCATCCGGTGGCGACGGTCTCGCTCTCGCGCGCCATCACCGAGGCGATCCAGAGCCGCCTCACGCATATCTCCGGCGTGCGCGACGACGTGACCTGGGAGCGCTATCGCAACGACATCGCCACAACCGACCGCAGCAATATGATCGCCTTCGAGGCGATGGCGAAGATGCGGCCCGCCCTTGCCTTCCAGGAGATTCCGCTATCGCGCCCACCGGCGACGATGGAGGCGATGCTGGACGACATGCTGGGCAAGCTCAAGGCCGTGGACCTGCACCAGGCGATCGTGGTCGACCTGCCGTCGGAGATGGACGATTTCTCGTTCGTCTTCGTCTGCGTGCCGGGGCTGGAGTTCGCCGCGAACAAGCCCAACTACACGCCGGGCGCGCGGATGCTGAAGTTCCTGTCGGGCTTGAAACGGAAGAAGTGGCTGAACTGACGCACTTACTGCTTGGTGACTACTGGGCGTAGCCACCGAGATAGCGGCGGGTTGAGACATAGTCCTCGAGGCCGAAGAAATGGGTCACCGTCTTGCCGTCGTCGGACAGCGGGCAGAGCACCCATTCGAAGAACTCGACGCCGAGCCGGAGCTCGCTGCCGTCGGTGCGGCCAAAGATCGGCACGCGGGTCGCGATCACTCGGTAGTAGAGGTTCATCACCTGCTCGAGATCCGGCGGGTTCGGCGTGATCTCCTTGAGCCAGCGGCCGCGGAACTCCTGGCCCGCGGTGGCGACCAACTCGGTGCCGGCAATCCGGAAGAACACACCGTCCGGATTGTTGTGCCACTCGCTCAGGTGCAGGTAAGGCAGCAATGGCCAGATGTCGACCGGATCGATGTCCTGCCGACGCGGCATCAGGCGGTCGCCACGGATCCTCACCCAGTATTCGTAGAGGTCGCGAACGCGCGGCGACGTGCATTCGCTCGGCGAAATGATGATGTCATTGCCGAACGAACGGTCCACTGCGAGATCTGGAAGCCGCCTGGAAATCGAACTGCTCCTTAGGCCTTGCTCTGGGGTCAACGCGCAGCCCTTCACATCACTATCGTGATATGACACCGGAAACCCGACTCGCCGCAAGTGGCCGAATGTTCCATCAGCGCCAATTGACGGCGCGGTGAGAGCAATCCACACCGGAGGGTGAGTTCAAAGCCCTGAGACTTCAACATTTTCCACAAGATGCTCCACAAGGAGCTGTTGTGGGCCACGAAATTGCGAAATCTCGTCTCGACTATACCCAAAATGCGGGGAGCTCTTGAGACCAATACGGGAGATCCCGGTGGTTCAACTCAACTTCCGGCACCCAGGTAGCGCTTGTTCGACACGTAATCCTCGAGGCCGATGAAATGCGTGATGACGCGGTCGTCCTCGGAAAGCGGGCAGATGATCCATTCGAAAGAATCGACGCCGAGCCTCTGCATGCTGCCCAGCGTGCGGCCGATGACCGGCGCGCGGCGCGCGATGACCTGGCGGTAGAGCGTCATGGTCTCGGCGAGGTCGTGCGGATCGGTATGGAAGTCGGTGAGCCAATGGCCGCTGATCTCGCGGCCGATCGAAGCCACGATCTCGGTGCCGGCGATGCGATAACGCACCCGGTCGGGATTCTCATGCCACTCGCTCACATGGATGTTTGGCAGGAGCAACCAGATGTCGACCGCGTCGATGTCGCGCCGCGCCGGCATGCTGCGCGTGCCACGAACCCGCTGCCAATAGTCGTGCAGCTGCTGCACCTTCGGCGAGGTGCATTCGTCGCGGGTGAGAATGATGTCGCGCCAGAAGCTCTCCGGCCCATCATCCCCCAGGGGGAATTTCGCATCCGTGTTCAAGCTTCAGGGATCCCGTCGGCGCATAGCCCGGCGCGCGCCTCGCGCCGTCCCGGCCATCCTCGCGATCCAATCGCCACGCAGGGTTGAACACCGGCCCAATCGGGACGGCGACGATATGCCACTGAACCAATCCGGCCGCAAGTACGCGAAAGCCCGTGGGACGGTACCCCGGACGAAATGCCTTCGCGCCCCTGCGGGTTCGGTTCGGGGCCGGCTTCAGTGCGCAGCCGCGGTCGCCTGGCGCTGCTCCACCACCTTGTCGGCCAGCCGCCCGGTCAGCTCCTGGAGATGATCGAAGCGATAGGCGAAATTGCCGACGCCCAGGGTGAGCGACCTGAGCTCGATGATCATGTCGTGGAGCTCGGATTGCGGCAGCAGGGCCTCGACCATGTCCCAGCCCGACCAGCCCTCCTTGGCGCCGAAGTTGAGGATCTGGCCCCGCCGCCCGGTGATGAGGTGATGGACCCGGGCCGTGAACTCGTTGGGCGCCGACACCTCGACCGCGAAGATCGGCTCCAGCAGCACCGGGCTGCATTTCGGCATCGCCTCCTGCATCGCCATGCGGGCCGCGGTCTTGAACGCCATGTCGGAGCTGTCGACCGCGTGGGACGAGCCGTCGAACAGGGCGGCAGCGACATCGACCACCGGGAAGCCGAGGGGCCCGCGGTGCAGATAGTCGCGAATCCCCTCCTCCACCGAGCCGATGAAGGTGCGCGGCACCGAACCGCCGACCACCCGGTCGTGGAACTCGAAGCCGGAGCCGCGCGCCAGCGGCCAGATCTCGACATGCACGTCGCCGAACTGGCCGTGCCCGCCCGATTGCCGCTTGAAGCGGGCATGCTGCTTAACCTGGCCTTTGATGGTCTCGCGGTAGCTGACCGAGGGGCGGCGATGCTTCACCGGCAGATTGAAGCGGTTCTTCAGCCGGTCGAAGGCGATGTTCAAATGCACCTCGCCCTGGCCGTACAACAGGAGTTCATGGGTCTCCGGATCGTGGCTGAAGGAGAGCGACGGGTCATCCTCGCAGAGCTTCGCCAGCGCCGCGGTGAGCTTGACTTCGTCGTTGCGGTTCTCGACGTCGATCGCCAGCGAGAACAGCGGCTTCAGCGGCTCCGGCCATTTGTAGCCGTTGGGCGTCTTGCCGCTTGCGGTGAGCATATCGCCCGTCTTCGCCTGCTCGAGCCGGCCCAAGGCCACGACCTCGCCGGGATTGCCGACCGGGACCTTCTCGCCGGCATGGCCCTTCATCTTCAGCATGCCGGAGATGCGCTGGCCGCTCAAAGTCGCACCATCGGCGATCTTGGCGCCGAAGATCCGCGCCATCGACAGCTTGCCAGAATGCTGCTGATTGCTGGTCTTGAAGATGACGGCGGAGGCATCGCCGTTGACGCCGAGCCGCTTCGCCGCGACGTCCGGCCCCGGCACGTCGTGGCGCAGCGCCTTCAGAAGCCGATGCACGCCGGAATCCTTCTCCGCGGCGCCCAGCATCACCGGCACGATCAGGTCCTCGGCCAGGTCCTTGCTCAGGAGCTGATAGATCTCCTCCTTCGGCGGCACCGCGTCGCTCAGCAGTTCCTCCATCAGATGGTCGTCGAAATCGGCGAGCTTCTCCAGCATCGCCGTGCGAGCCTCCTGCTCGCGCGGCAGCATCTCCTCCGGCATCTTGATGAGGTCGGATTCCTGCCCAGGGTGATACTTGTAGGCACGCTCGGAGATGAGATCGACATAGCCGGTGACCTCGTCGCCGTCCTTGCCGGCGACCCGGATCGGCACCTGGCGCAGGACCAGCGGGCGGCTCGAGACCGCCTGCAACGCCTCGAGGATCTCGCGCGCAGTATGATCGGCCTGGTCCATCTTGTTGATGAACAGGATGTGCGGGATCTGGTTGTCGTCCAGGAACTTGAACAGCGGCGCCAGGGTCAGCGCCTTGTCGACGACCGGCTCCGCCACGACGATGGCGACGTCGCAGATGAGGAGCGCGTTGCGCGCCTCCTGCGCCAGCTCGACCGAGCCTGGACAGTCGATGAAGGTCCAGGTCTCGCCGAGATAATCGGCGGTCGCGGTTCCCATCTCGACCGACATCTTGCGCGCCTTGGCTTCCGGCGAGCTGTCGCTCACCGTGGTGCCTTCCTTGGCATTGCCTTTGCGCGAGATGGCGCCGGTTGCGAACAACAGGCTTTCGAGAAGGGCTGTCTTTCCGCTGAGGTAAGGTCCGACAAGAGCGGCGCAGCGAGGCGCCGCAGGTGCTCTGCCCGGCATGCAATCCTCCCATCGCCGGCCACAAGGGCTGGGTCACGCAAAGGACTGGCTTACGCTTCTGCGATCGCCAGAACTCGCACCGGCGCCCGCGGCCCGTTTATTCGGGCATCGCGTTTTGACTATGTTTCTCCTCTCGGCGCCGAGAGGCAAGGTAAAAATCTCAGCCCTTCACCACCGCGGCAAGATGCCCTCCGAAATCGGAGCGGCCCATCAAGGCTTTGCAGCGCTCGAAGCGGTTGACGGCATAGGCCCAGAAATCGTCGGCCGGGTTCTGGTTGACGTGCTGGATGATGCCCCAGAGCGTCCACAGGAGATCGCACATGGCCTTGTACATCACCATCCGGCCACGGTCGTAGGCGCCGGGCTCGGCGCCGAAATAGGCCTGCAGCAAGGCTTCGTCCTGGTCCGGCCCGAAACCGGCCTCGACCGAGACGTCGCCCAGGTCCCACATCGGGTCGTTGTTGCCGGAATACTCCCAGTCGATCACGTAGACCTGGCGACCGGTGTCGAGGAAGTTCTCGGCCAGCGGATCGCAGTGGCAGGGCACGATCG
>JAYSFH010000354.1:0-751 GCA_041913405.1 Dongia sp.
ATCAACTGCGAAAACGCGCGGCGGTCGCCCTCGGCAATCTGCGAGAGCAAACCGTCGTCGTTGTTTTCCGCCGTGAACTCGCGCGGCGGGCGCTCGGCCAGATCCATTCTCGGCATCACTGCAACTGAATTGTCGAACACTGCATGACTCCGATTATGACCCGAGCACCCGCCATTGCACACGTCAAGCTTCATCGACTTCCAGAGACCGAAACCTTACGGAGTCGCTCAGGGGGTCGGCGCCTGATCGTCGGCCGGCGGCATATCGCCCTGCGGCTTCTGCATCTCGTCCTTCTCGATGATGCCGTCGCCGTTCTTGTCCATCCGCTGGAACATCTGCTCGCCGGCGGCCTGGAATTCGGCCTTGGTCACCTTGCCGTCATTGTCCGCGTCCATGCGGTCGAACATCTTGCCGCCGAACTTCGCCCAGTGACGCTGCGGCATCTCACTCTCGGCGATCTTGCCGTCGCTGTTCTCGTCGAGCTTGGCGAACATCTTCGAACCCTCGGCGTCGAACTCGGCCTTGGAGATCCTGCCGTCCTTGTCGGCATCGACGCGCTCGAGGATGCGCTGCGAGAAGTCGCCGTGCTTCTTGTCCCCGTCCGGCTTGTCGGCCTGGTCGCCGTGCTTCTTCGACCATTCGGCATGCATCTTGTCGCCGAAGGCCTTGAGCTCGTCGGCGCTGACGTAGCCGTCCTTGCTGGTGTCGAGGTCGGCGAACCACTTGTCGCGGCTCTGCTGGAACTCGGTCT
>JAYSFH010000354.1:761-4660 GCA_041913405.1 Dongia sp.
CGATCACGCCGTCCTTGTTGAGGTCGGCGGACTTCAGGAAGCCGCCCGGACCACCGTGACCGCCATTGGGGCCACCGTCGGCGAAAGCGGCCGTCGCGAGCGTGGTCGCGGCAACAGTCAACAGGGCTAAACGCTTGATGTTCATCGTATTTCCTTGTGTCAGGGGCTCCATTGCGGCCCCGATGCAAGTAGTACGACAGCTGAAAAGAATCCCTGCGGGCGGATTCCGATCACGAATTTCGTGGGGTTGACACCCGCGGCGCCAGAACGCCGGGTCCACGGTAGCGATTGCCCGCATTCGCGGACGGGGCCTGGCGATGACGGTTCTTTTTTGAGCGTCATGCGCGGACTTGATCCGCGCATCTGCCCGACCGTTTCTGCCTAGGCGGCGAGGCCGCCGCGGCCCATGGCGAGGAACTTTTCGCGGCGCTCGCGGCGGACGGTGTCGCCGTCCATGTTGTCGAAGCGCGCAAGCGCGGCCGCGAGGGAGTCGCCCAGGCGCTCGATCGTCTCATGCTTGGCGCGGTGCGCGCCGCCCAGGGGCTCGGCCACGATCTCGTCGATGATGCCGAGTGCCTTGAGATCTTCCGCAGTCAGCTTCAAGGCTTCGGCCGCGACTTCCTTCTGCTCGCCGCTGCGCCAGAGAATGGAGGCGCAGCCTTCCGGCGAGATCACCGAATAGACCGAATGCTCCAGCATGATCACGTGATTGCCGGCGGCCAATGCAATGGCGCCGCCGGATCCGCCCTCGCCGATGATCGCAGAGACCAGCGGCACGCCGATCTTCAAGCAGGTCTCGATGCCGCGCGCGATCGCCTCGGCCTGGCCGCGGGCTTCCGCTTCGATGCCGGGATGGGCGCCCGGCGTGTCGACCAAGGTGATCACCGGCAACTTGAAGCGGTCGGCCAATTCCATCAGGCGGATTGCCTTGCGATAGCCTTCGGGCTTGGCCATGCCGAAGCTGTGGCGGACGCGGCCGGAAGTGTCGTTGCCCTTCTCATGGCCGATGATCGCGACCGGCCGGCCCTTGAAGCGGCCGATGCCGCCCATGATCGCCTTGTCATCGGCGAAGGCGCGATCGCCGGCCAGGGGCACGAAATCGGTGATGAGGCCGGCGACGTAGTCGCCGAAATGCGGCCGCTCGAGATGCCGCGCGACCAGGGTCTTCTGCCAGGGTGTCAGCTTGGCATAGGTCTGCTTGGTGAGCTTTTCGACCTTGGCTTGGAGCTTCGCCACTTCCTCGGCGATGTTGACCTCGTCGCCCTGGGCAAGATGCTTCAACTCGGCGATCTTGCCTTCGAGCTCGGCGATCGGTTTTTCAAAGTCGAGGAAAGTGGCCATGCCCGTTTTCTGAGGTTGGGTCCGTTTGTTTAAGCTGCGGCTGCGATCTGCTTGGCCTTGGCGACCAGGACTTCGGCCTGCCGGATCGAAGCGAGATCGATCAGGCGGCCGTCGAGCGAGACGGCGCCCTTGCCCTCTCTCTGGGCCTGAGCCATCGCCTCGAGGATCCGATGCGCCTTCTTCACCTCGGTGTCGGAGGGTGTGAAGAGCTCGTTGGCGAGCGCGACCTGCGACGGATGGATCGCCCACTTGCCCTCGCAGCCCAGAACGCCGGCGCGATTGCCGCCCGCCTTGTAGCCGTCGGGGTCGGAGAAATCGCCGAACGGCCCGTCGATCGGGCGAAGGCCGTTGGCGCGCGCCGCAACCACCATGCGGGCGACGGCATAATGCCACATGTCGCCCCAATGCACGTCGCGCTTGCCGTCGGCATCCTTGTCGGTGAGCACGGCATAGCTCGGATTGGCGCCGCCGATATTGGTGGTGCGCGCCTTGGTCGAGGCCGCGTAGTCGGCAACACCGAAGTGGAGACTCTCATTGCGCTTCGAGGCCGCGGCGATCTCGTGCACGTTCTGCATGCCGAGCGCCGTCTCGATGATCATCTCGAAGCCGATCTTCTTCTTGCGGCCGACCGCGGCCTCGCACTGCGTGACCAGCATGTCGGTCGCATAAACGTCCGCCGCGGTGCCGACCTTGGGGATCATGATGAGGTCGAGGCGCTCGCCGCCCTGCTCGATGACATCGACCACGTCGCGATACATGAAATGGGTGTCGAGCCCGTTGATCCGGACCGACATCACCTTGGTGCCCCAATCGATGTCGCGGAGCGCCGCGATGACGTTCTTCCTGGCCTGCGGCTTATCGTCCGGGGCGACCGCGTCCTCGAGATCGAGGAAGATCACATCCGCCGCCGATTTGGCGGCCTTTTCAAAGAGTTGCGGCTGGCTGCCGGGCACCGCCAATTCGCTGCGGTTGAGACGCGCCGGTGCCTGTTCAACGATCTTGAAGCTCATCCTTGCCCTGCTCCTAGTCCCTTGCGGACACTTTCCTGAGAATGCTGGAGGAATGCCGCGGGGGCTCGGCTCCGGGGTTTGTGGCGGGTATCCAGGGACCTGTCAATGCTCGGTTTTTTTGCGCCGGGCGCTTGCCGCCAAAGGATGATGCGCCTCGACAAGCTCGGCCAGGCGCTTGCCGGCGACGTGGGTGTAGATCTGCGTCGTCGCGATATCGGCATGGCCGAGCATCTTCTGGAGGCTGCGCAGATCGGCGCCGTGGTCGAGGAGATGGGTCGCGAAAGCATGGCGCAGCACATGCGGCGAGATCCGCTCCGGATCGATGTTCGCCTTGAGGGCGAGTTCCTTCAGCAACTGGCCGAAACGCTGGCGCGTCAGATGCCCCTCCTTGCCGCGCGAAGGGAAGAGATGCGGCGAGGTCCCGGGTTTTCCATTGGGGCCGTTCGGCAGAAAGCTCTTGCGGTGCTCGAGATAGGCGGTGAGCGCGGCGCGCGCCGGGGCGTTCAGCGGCACCATGCGCTCCTTCGAGCCCTTGCCGCGGACGATCAGCACCGGCTGCTCGCGCAGGACCGCGGCCAGGGGCATGCCGACCAGCTCGGAGACGCGCAAGCCACTGGCATAGGAGAGCTCGACCAGCGCCTTCAGCCGCGCGCCACTCGGCCCATCCAGGGCGGCGCAGACTTCGATCAAGCGCGCCATCTCGTCTTCATCCAGCAGCTTCGGCAACGGCCGCCCGAGCCGCGGTCCGTCGAGCGCGGCGGAAGGATCGTCGCCGCGCACTTCCTCGGCGACCAGGAACTTGAAGAACTGCCGCAGCGCCGAGAGTCGCCGCGCGCTGCTGCGTGCGGCAAAACCGCGCTTGTCCAAGGCGGCGAGATAAGCCGAGAGATCGGCCGTCGCGGCGTCGCCGAGCGAGAGCTTGCGCGACGCCATGAACGCGGCGGCGTCCTCGAGATCGCGACGATAGGCCGCTTCCGTATTGGCGGCGGCGTTGCGCTCGACGCTCAGCATTTCGAGGAAGCGTTCGATCAGCGTGTCGGATGAGACCGTATCGACCATCTCTAAAGGCCGATCAGCACCGCGGCCTGGAGCGCGATGCCATGCGCCTCCTTGCCGAGGCCGACCGAGTTGAGCCCGCCGAGCGCCGCGGTCAGCGCCGCCGGATCGGTCGCGGCGAGCCGGTCGCCACCGAAGGCGATCAGCGAGAGCAGCACGGTTTCGCCGCGCCGCCCCGACATGGCGGCTTGGTTGATCTGCGCCGCCACGCTGCCGTTCTGGGTGATCGGCGTGTAGCCGGTCCAGCCGCCGATCTTCTGGCCGAGGCCGGCGAAGAGTGCATAGATCTGCGCCGCCTTGTCCTGCCCGGCGCCGGTCGACTTGGCCCAGGCCGCGACCGGATCCTGATCGCCGACGATGCCGCCCTTGCCGCGCGCGAGACGTCCCAGCAGGCGCAACCCCGGAGCCTGGCGCGCGAGATCGGGATTGCCGGGCGCGGATTCGACCAGGTTCAGCCAGAAGGCGCCGCGGTCGTCGTTGCCGGCGAGGAAC
>JAYSFH010000355.1:0-4658 GCA_041913405.1 Dongia sp.
CGTGCCGGAATAGGCCAAGGCGCCGAGCGCCATCACCTTCAGCTCGCCGATCCAGCGGATCACATGGCCGGTGAAGAAGGAGGGAAAGAACATCGCCACGGCATGGGCGCTGATCACGCTGGCCGACTGGTCGAAGCCGAAGCCGCAGATCTTCATAGCGAGCGGCGTCGCCGTCATGACGAAGACCATGAGGCCGTAGCCGAGCATGCCCGCGGCCATGGCGACCACCGCCATCGGCTGGGCCAGGATCTCGCGCAAGGGCCGCGCATTGGCCGCGGCACCCTTGGGCAGCACGGGCGCGAACTTGACCGGCAGCATGAAGAGGCTGGTGGCGCCGTCGAGGACGGTCACGGTCAGGAAGCAGCCGGCGAAGGTGTAGGGCGAGAGCAGGTCGTAGCCCAGCTTCGAGAGCTCAGGGCCGGCCAGCGCCGCGAGCACGCCGCCCGCCACCACCAGCGAGATCGCTTTCGGCCGGAAGCTCAGAGACGCGGCATCGGCCGCGGCAAAACGATAGAAGGCGGTGAAGGCGTTGAAGATGCCGATCACCATGTTGCCGAACGCGAAGACCACGAAGTCGGCATGCAGAGTCGCCCAGAACATGATGGCGCCGCCGATGGTGCCGAACAGCGCGCCGACCAGGAAGCCGGTGCGGCGGCCCCAGCGACGCATCAGGAAGGCGGCCGGGAACATGGTCGCCATGGTGCCGACGAATTGCAGGCTCAAAGGCAGGGTCGCCAGCGCCTTGTCGCTCGCCAGCATCTGCCCGACCAGGGCGGAGGTCACCGCCATGATCGAGGAGCAGGTCATGGCGACCGCGGTCGCCAGGGCAAGCAGGATGACGTCGCGATGCCGAAACGCCGGCTCGCTCACTCCGCCTGCTCCATGTTGGTGACCGAGACCTGGTAGACGGTGCCGGCGCCGAGCCGGCGGTCGCAAACCTTCTTCAGCTGCTGCTGGATGAGGTCCGGGTCGTATTTGCTCTCCTCGACCAGCTTACGGGCCATCAGGCCGTGCAGCTCGGCGTTGAAGTCGTTGATCAGGGCGGGCATCAGCTTGCTCGCCTTCTCGCGCTTGTCGGGAGCATCGAACAGCAGGGTGAAGCGGAAGAAGAAATGCTTCTCGATCTTGCCGTTCTTGACGATGTTGATGACCAGCGCATCCTCGGCCCGTTCCGGGATGGTGAGCTGCGAGTATTGCGGCGGCGGGGGCGGAGGCGGCGGCGCGTTGGGATCGGCGCGCAGATAGAACCACCAGGCGGCGAAGCCGCCGCCGCCGAGCAGCAGAACGACGATCAGGATGATCAGCAGCTTCTTCATGGGCCTGTGGTCTTCATGGGCCTGTGGTTCTGGTCTCCCCTGCCCGCCGACTCAGACTGTCACTTGTCAAGCGGGACGGCAGTCTATACGACGCCAGCGGCTGAGAGAAACAGCGGAGGTGGTCTTGAACATCGAGGCGATGATCTTCGATTTCGGCAATGTGCTGATCGGCTGGGATCCGCACAACCTCTACCGCAAGCTGATTCCGGACGCGGCGGAGCGGGAGCATTTCCTGGCCGAGATCTGCAACGGTCCCTGGAACTGGCTGCAGGATGCCGGTCGCTCCTGGGACGAGGCGATCGCCGAGCGAATCGCGCGGCACCCGGACCGCGCCGAGCACATCCGCGCCTATCGCGACCGCTTCGCGGAGATGCTGACCGGGCCGGTCGCCGAGGGCAACGCGATACTCGACCGGCTCCACGCCGCGGGCTTCCCCTGCTACGGCCTCACCAACTGGTCGTCGGAGACCTACCACGCCAGCCGGGAGGCGATGCCCTTCCTCGCCCGCATGATATACACGGCCGTGTCCGGCGATTTGAAGATGGCCAAGCCCGAGCCGGAGATCTTCCATCACCTGCTCGGCGTCATCGGCAAGCCGGCGGAGCGCTGTGCGTTCATCGACGACTCGCCCAAGAACATCGAGGCGGCCAAGGCGCTCGGCATCCGGGCGGTGCTGTTCAAGAACGACGGCAGCGCGACAGAAGAGCTGCGGGCGCTGGGGCTGCCGGTCTAGAAATGCTGCCAGCCGCCGCTGCGCATCGGGATCTCGGCGCCGTCGCGGTCCAGCAGCTTCACGCCGGTGCCTGAGACGACTTCGCCGATCTCGGTGACGTTGGCCGGCAGTGCGAAGCCCGCGCCGGCGGTGAACAGCAGCTCGTAATCATCGCCGCCGCTCAAGAGCAGCGGCAGCAGGTCAAGGTCGTCGGCCAGCGCTTCCTGCGCACCGGCGGAGAGCGGCACGCGGTCGGCGCGGATGACAAGGCCGCAACGCGACGACTCTGAGATGTGCCCGGCATCGGCGACCAGGCCGTCGGAAACATCCATGGCGGCCGTCACCTTGCCGCCGGAAAGCAGTGCTGCACCCAGCGCCATGCGCGGCTGCGGCAGGTGATAGCGATCGGCCAGCGCGTCGCGATGCGCCGCGGCGAGATCGAGCAGCTCGCCCTTCAACACCTTGAGGCCGAGGATGCCGTCGCCGATCGTGCCGCTGACGTAAAGGCGGTCGCCCGGCTTGGCGCCACGGCGTCTCAAGGCCTTTCCGGTGGGGACGATGCCGAGCGCGGTCAGCGACAAGGTGGTCGGGCCGGGCGTCGCGACCGTGTCGCCGCCCATCAGCGAGAGGCCGTATTCCTGCTGGTCCGCCGCGAGGCCCGCGCTGAATTTTGCGATCCAGGCCTCGTCGATGTCCGGCCCGAGCGCGATCGTCATCAAATAGCCGACCGGCTTCGCGCCCTTCGCCGCAAGATCGGAGAGATTGACGCGCAGCATCTTGCGCGCCACCAGATCCGCAGCATCCGAGCTGAGATAGTGCCGGTCCTCGACCAGGGCATCGGCGGTCAGGACCAGGTCATGGCCCGCCGGCGGCGCGTAGGTGCAGGCATCGTCCTCGAGGTCGAGCGCGCCGGAGAACCCCGCGGCCAAAGGCGCGAAGTATTTCCGGATCAGCGCGAACTCACCGGGGAGCGGCGCTCGACTTCCCACGCCCCTGCTCCATCTCCGCCGGCCGCAGCAGATGGGCGAGACGGTCCAAGACGCCGTTGGCGAGCGAGGTTTCCTTGTCGCCGAGGAAGGCGTCGGCCACGGCAAGATACTCGCTGATCGCCACCTTGGGCGGGATGTCGGTGCGGTGCGCCAGCTCGTAGGCGCCGCCGCGCAACACCGCGCGCAGGATCGACTCCAGGCGGTCGATGCTCCAGTCCTCGCTGAGCACGCCGGCGATCATGGAATCCAAGTCGTCGGCGGTGGCGATGGCGCCGCGCACCAGGTTGCCGAACAGGCGGATATCCGCGTTCGGCAGGTCGATGCCGTCGACATTCTTGCCGATCCGGTGCTCGGCGAATTCCTTGATGATGGTGTCCGCGGCCGCACCGCTCTGTTCCCACTGATAGAGCGCCTGCACCGCGGCGAGCCGCGCCGCGCGGCGCTCCATCGACTTGCCGGTTTTCGGTTTCGCGTTCACGCCGGGAGCCCGAGCTTCTTGCGGATGGCGATCATGGCGAGCACGGCCTCGGCCGCGCCGCCGCCCTTGTCCTTCTCGGTCATGCGGGCGCGGGTCCAGGCCTGGTCGTCGTTCTCGACGGTGAGGATCCCGTTGCCGATGCAGGCGGCGTAGTGGACGCCGAGTTCCATCAGCCCGCGGGCGCTCTCGTTGCAGACCGTCTCGTAATGGGTAGTCTCGCCGCGGATGACGCAGCCCAAGGCCAGGTAGCCGTCGAACGGTTTCTTCAGCGTCTTCTGCTGCTGCGCCTCGATCGCGAGGCGGATCGCACCCGGTATCTCCAGTGCACCTGGAACCTGGAAGCGCTCCAGCGTCGCCCCGCCCTTCTTCAGCGCGCGTTCCGCGCCCTCGAACAACGCGTCGGATATCTCGGTGTAGAACCGGGCCTCGACGACCATGATATGCGGTTTCTTGGCAGCCACGAAAATCCTCTTAGGAAATATCCAATGGTATGGCCTGCTGGCCTTCGACCGTAAGCCCGTAGCCCTCCAGGCCGACAATCGTCTTCTTGTGGTTGGAAAGCAAAATCATGTTGCGCACGCCGAGATCCAGGAGGATCTGCGCGCCGACGCCGTAATCCCGCAGCTCCGCCTTGCCCTTCGGCGCGTCGCCGGATCGGCTCCTGACCGCATCGGAGAGCGAGGTTGCGAGCGGCTCGCGGATCAGCACAATGACGCCCCTGCCCTTGCGCTCGATCTCGCGCATCGCCGCGGCCAATTCACCACCACGCCCGGAACGCGCATCGCCCAGGACGTCGTCGAGAATGCTGACCGCATGCATGCGCACCAGCACCGGTTCCTCGGTGTGGAGGTCGCCCTTCACCAGCGCCACATGTTCGGCATGCGCCACGGTGTTGGTGTAAACATAGAGCTTGAACGCGCCGCCGAAACGGCTCTCAAAGGTGGTCTCCAGCGTGCGCTCGACGATCCGGTCATAGCGGCGGCGATAGGCGATCAGGTCGGCGATGGTGCCGATCTTCAGGCCATGGAACTGCGCGAACTGAACCAGGTCGTCGCGGCGCGCCATCGAGCCGTCCTCGTTCAGGACCTCGCAGATGACGCCGGCGGGGGTCAGACCCGCGAGCCGCGCCACGTCGACCGCGGCCTCGGTATGGCCGGTCCTGA
>JAYSFH010000356.1:0-930 GCA_041913405.1 Dongia sp.
TCCACGACTGTTTGACCACGGTCGGGTTCTTCTCGCTGACCGGGCTCGAGTTCAACCTGACCACCGTCGCCGCCGTGCTCACCATCGCCGGCTATTCGGTGAACGACACCGTCGTCATCTACGACCGCATCCGCTACGAGATGCGCCGCTACAAGACCATGGGCATGCCGGATCTCATCAATCTCGCGCTGAACACCACCTTGAGCCGCACCACGGTCACCAGCGGCCTGACGCTGCTGTCGGTGCTGGCGCTGGCGCTGTTCGGCGGCGAGGTGATGTTCGGCTTCTCGATCGCGATGATCTGGGGCCTGATCATCGGCACCTATTCGACCATCTGCGTCGCCTCGCCGCTGCTGCTCTACATGCATCTCCACCGCATCCGCGACAAGGAGAAGGCGGGCGCCGACAAGAAGGGCGACAAGCCCGCGCAGCAGGGCGCCTAAACACTCGATGGATCTGACCCCGCTCGTCCCGCAGGGCCGGCAGATCATCGAGAGCTACGGCGACGGCCGCTTCCGTGTCACCGGCGCCCTGCACCAGGGCTCGGTGCTGGTCTATCCCGACAAGACGGTGGCCTGGGAGGTCACTGAAAGCGCCGCGCTCAGCGAGGAGAGCCTGGCCGGCATCGCCGCCGCGGGTGACGCGGGCATGATCGAGCTGCTGCTGATCGGCTGCGGCCCCCGGATGACGCTGATCCCGCAGAAGCTCCGCGCCGCGCTCAGGAGCCACGGCGTGGTCATTGAGCCGATGGACACGGGTGCTGCCGCACGCACCTACAACGTGCTGGCCGCCGAAGGCCGCAAGGTCGCCGCCGCGCTGATCGCGGTCTGAAGCTCCTCCAAACTGGCCCCCAACGAAAAGCGGGGGCGGTGGGCGCCGCGGCCGCCGGCAAACCGGGGCGGCGTCAGCCCCACTTAGGACTAGCCAAGC
>JAYSFH010000356.1:940-4640 GCA_041913405.1 Dongia sp.
GGTGGTGGCCGCCTAGGGCCCCATGGTCGCCCCCGGGTTTATGGGGGTTTTATGCCCCACAAAAGGGCCCCCAACCTAAACGGGGCGCATTTGGGCCCCGCTTCCGCAGTCAATCGGGGCCGGCTTCAGCCCATCTTCTGCATCACCATGCAATAAAGCATGGGGATCGAGAGCATAGTGTTGGTGCGTGAGGCGAGCATCGCGATACGCGCGGCCGCGGCCTTCTGTTCCGGCGTCCCATCGACGATGCCGAGCGCGATCTTCTGCTTCGGCCAGATCACGAACCAGACGTTGGCGGCCATGATCAGCGCCAGCCACATGCCGATGCCGATAGTGACGAAGCCGCTCTGGAAGCTGAGCGCCTCGACGATGTAGCGGTTGGCGCCGGCGGTCAGGATGCCGAACACCACGGTCAGCAAGGCGGCCCAGCGGAAGAAGAACAGGGCGGCCGGCGCGATATGCTTGCCGACAGCCGGCTTCAGTTCGGCCGGAATCTTCGGCATGGTCGGGATCTGCACGAAGTTGAAGTAGTAGAGCAGGCCGATCCAGAGGATGCCGGTGAAGACATGGATCCAGCGCATGATGCCGGCCCAATAGGCTTCGGTCGCCAGATAATCGGGATGGCGCAGAACCGCGACGATGATCGCCAGCACCAGGCCGAGGCCCAAGGTGCGGTGCAGATTTTCCAGAATCTTACCCATGTGACTCCCCCTTGATGGCGCGTTCGCCGCCCGAGAATCTTACGGAGTCGGGCGCGGCAGGCGCTCGCCGCATTCTACAGAATGGGCTAAGGGTGACAACGGGATTACAGAAATCCCCTGGTATTTTAGGGCTTTGCGCGTGACCCCCAGCAAGAGCAATGGCGAATCCGGCATCGAATATTGCCTGGCGCAGATCCGGCGCTACGACCGCGACCGCACCCTGACCGTGCTCGCGGCACCGCGGGCGGCCGCGGCCGACCTCGCCGTGCTCTACGCCTTCAACCTGGAGATCGCGCTGGTGCGCGACTCGGTGACCGAGCCGATGCTGGGCCGCATCCGCCTGCAATGGTGGCGCGAGGCGCTGGCCGAGGTCTTCGAGGGGCGTCCGCGCCGCCACGCCGTGCTGGAGAGCCTCGCCGCCCTGCATGCGCGGGCGCCGCTCAGCCGCCAGCACTTCGAGCGCCTGATCGATGCCCGCGAGACCGAGTTCGACGACGTCCTTCCGGCCGACCTTGAGGCGCTCGAGTCCTATGCCGACGCGACCTCCGGCGACCTGCTGCGCCTGGCGGCCGAGGCTGCCGGTGTCGATCCTGTGTCGGGTGCGACCGCCGACTTGATCAGCCACGTCGGGATCGGCTTCGGCCTCACCGGGATCGCCCGGGCGACGCTCTACCTCGCGCGGCGGCGCCACACGCTGCTGCCGCAAAGCCTGCTGACAAAGCATGGAGTCTCGCTCGACCATCTCTATGAGTTGAAGCCGCAACCCGAACTGAACGCGGCCATCGCCGAACTCGCCGCGACCGCGCGCGGCCATCTCGCCGCCGCGAGGCGCCTGCGCGCCCCTTCGGCGCTGCTGCCGGCATTGCGGATCGGCACCCTGGCGCGTGCTCATCTCGCGCGGCTCGAGCGACACCGCCACGATCTCTTCGACCCGCGCAGCATCGAAGCGAGCCCGCGCGACATCTGGCGGCTGGCCGGCAAGCGTCTGATCGGTTCCTGGTAGGGAACGCTAATTCGCGGCGCCGACGGTGGGCGTGGAGGAGAAGGCCGCGGCGGCGTCGATGCGGCCCCAGCCGAACTCCGGATCTTTTTTCGGCGCGCCGAGGTCGGTGGCGCTGTTCTCCATGATGCGCCGGATGTCGATCGAGGTGAGCTTGGGGTCGGCCGAGAGCAGCACCGCGGCCAGGCCCGTGGCATAGCCGGTCGCCATCGAGGTGCCGGTGAAATAGTCGTAGGCGCTGGCGCCGCCCTTGCCCGGCTTGGCGGCGATCACCGCGACGCCGGGGGCGGCGACCGCGATATAGTCGCCGCGGTTGGCGCCGTCGAACAGCCGGTCCTTGTCGTCGGTGGCGGTTACCGCGATGACGCCGCGCTGCGCCGCCGGATAACAGGGCGGGGCGTCAGGCCCGGAATTCCCGGCCGCCGCGATCACGATGACGCCGGTCAGCACCGCCTGCTGCACCACCATGCGCACCAGCGGATCGTTCGGCCCGCCGATGCTCATGTTGATGATGCGCGCCTTCTTCTCGAGCGCGACCGAGATCGCCTGTGAGACGTGATAGGAGTCCGAGGTCGAGGCGCCGGTCTTCGGATCGATTTCGCTGAAGGCGCGGATGGCGATGATCTCCGCGGCCGGCGCGAGGCCCTTCACCTTGCCGGAGCCGGCGATGATGCTGGCGACCACGGTGCCGTGGGTCTCGCCGGGCGGCGTCTTCTTCTCGTCCACCAGGTCGATCGCCGTGATCTTGTCCCGATTGAGGGACTCATGCTCCAGCGCGACGCCGCTGTCGATCAGCGCCACGCTGACGCCCTGGCCGCGCGCCGCCTGGGGCAGGGAGTCGGCGCGGATCTTGGCCAGCGCATACTGCTTGCTCGCCCCCGCGTTGGCGCCGTCCATCGTCCGGTGCGCGAAATCGAACTGCACCCAAAGCGCCCGGCGGTCGTTGTTCGCCTGCTGCAGGATCGTGTCGGCATTGCCGCCGGCGGGGATCCGCAACAGGAAGACACGGAGGCCGAGGCCGGACATCTCGTAGTTTCGCTCGATCTCGAGGTCGAGCGATTCCGCGAAGGCTTTCGGGGTGTCGTCCGGCGTATCCGGCCGGAATACCGCGATCAGCAGATCCGGCGCATGCGGCGCGTTGCCGTTCGGCTGGCCGCCCGCGCCGCCGCCACCCGGTAGGCCCGGCAGCTCATCGCCGATCAGCGGCGTGGTCGGCAGGCGCGGCGCCATGCCGGCGTCCCCGCCGCCGGCGCGCGGCTGCGCCTCGGCGATGCCCGCGGACAGCAACAGCGCCGCGGCCGCGATCAGCAGCAGCCCCAACCGCATCGTCACGGTCGGCGCGCCGCGCATTCTCTCACGAGCCCTGATCGACGCCGGCCACCAGGTCGGCATGGCCGCGCAGCACCGTCATTGCCGCCTTGGGATCGGCATCCTTCTGCAGGGCGATCACGAAGGCGCCGTCCGGCATCGGTCCCTTGACCACCGTGGCGTCGAGATCGGAGAGCAGCATGGTGATGGCGCTCATCTTCGCATCGGGCTGGAACTGCACGATCAGCTCCGGTCCGGTCGCCGCTGCCGGCGCGGAGGCGGTCTGGTAACCCGCTTGCTCGCCGCCGGTGGTCAGCTTCAGCAGCGCCGCGCTCTCGGCGACGATCAGCAGGCAGGCGGCGACCATCGCGAAACGCAAGGCCGGCGTCGGCGCAAAGCCGAACAGGCGGGCGAGAAAGCCCGGCGCCTTCTCCGCCTCGTCGCGGGCGATCGGCGGCAGCTGCCGCACGCCGTCGAGCTGGCCCAGCATCTTGTTGAGGAGATCCGGGTTGGGCTCGCCCAGCGCCTTCACGCTCTCGATCGAGACCTGCCTCTCCCGGCGCACCAGGTCGAGCTCTGCCTGCAGCCGCGGATTGGCGCTGAGCTTCTGCTCGATCGCCGCGGTTTCGGCGGCCGTGGTCTTGCCTCCGGCATACCAGGGCAGCAGCTCCAGCACGTCCTCGTCGGTCAG
>JAYSFH010000357.1:0-4630 GCA_041913405.1 Dongia sp.
TCCTGGTCTCGATCAGCATGACCGGTCTGGCCGATAAATTTGCCCGCCGGCGCCGCGTCACGAGGGCCGGCTGATGGCGGACACACCCGCCCGCGGCCTCAACGCCGAACTCGACCGGTTGATGACTCAGCTCCGCCGGGGCGGCTTCGGCATCGGCGGGCTGCTGCTGATCCTGATCGCGCTGGTCGCGGTCTTCTCGCTGTTCGAGCCGACCACCTTCCCGCGCGCAACCACGCTTCAGGCGATGATGTTCCAGCTGCCGGAGCTGGGCCTGCTCTCGCTGGCGATGGCAATCCCGCTGATCTCCGGCGGCATCAACCTCGCGATCATCGCGACCGCCAATGCCGCCGGCCTGTTGATGGCCTATATCCTGACCGCCCTCATGCCGCCAGAGACGCAGGGCGGCGTGCTGGCGCTCTGGATCCTCGGCGCCTTCGCCGCCGGTCTCATCCTCTGCCTGGTCGTCGGCTGGATCACCGGCATGATGGTGGCGGTGCTGGGCGTCCACCCGATCCTGGTGACGCTCGGCACCATGACCTTGCTGCACGGCTTCAGCATCTATTTCACCCGCGGCCGCACGCTCTCGGGTTTTCCCGATGCGTTGCTGCAGATCTCCAACGACACGTTCCTCGGGATGCCGATCTCCTTCTTCGTCTTCCTCATCGTGGCGGTCGCGGTGCATATCCTGCTGACCCGCACGGCGCTAGGCGTCAAGATCCACATGATCGGCTCCAACCTCCCGGCGACTCGCTTCTCCGGCGTCGATACGGGCAAGGTCCTGGTCCGGGTGTATGTGCTCTCCAGCCTGCTCTGCTTCCTGGCCGCAATCGTGATGATGGCGCGGTTCAATTCCGCTGGCGCGGATATCGCCGGCTCCTATCTCCTGATCACCATCCTGGCCGCGATCCTCGGCGGCATCGATCCATACGGCGGCTTCGGGCGGATCAGTGGCCTGTTCGTCGCCCTCTGGATTCTGCAGACCATCGCCAGCGGCTTCAACCAGATGGACCTGAGCCCGCACCTGGCGCTGGCCTCCTGGGGCTTCATCCTGCTCTTGGTGATGGCCGCCAAACGCATCCGCATCGCCTGGCAGGCCAGGCCAAGAGCTGAAAGACCGCAAGCATGAACCGCTACGACTTCGAGAACCGCAGCGCCATCATCACCGGCGGGGCGCAGGGCATCGGCCTCGCCGTCGCCCAGCGCATCCTCGCCTCCGGCGGCTTGGTGAGCCTCTGGGACCGCGACCGCGCGCTGCTCGACCAGACCATCGAGGCCTTGAACGACAACGACCATGTGCAGGGGCTGTCGGTCGATATCGCCGACCTCGCCGCGGTGGAGAGGGCAACCGCGGCGACGCTCGCGCAGTTCGGCAAGATTGACGTGCTGATCAACAATGCCGCGATCGTCGGCCCGAATGCCGCGACCTGGGAATACCCGCCGGAGGCCTTCCGCGACGTGGTCACCATCGGGCTGATCGGCACCTTCCATTGCTGCCGCGCCGTGGTGCCGCATATGATCGCCGCCAATTACGGGCGCATTGTCAACTTAAGCTCCGTTGCCGGCAAGGAAGGCAATCCGAAGGCGCCGGCCTACAGCGCGACCAAGGCCGCGGTCATCGCCCTCACCAAGTCGCTCGGCAAGGAACTCGCCGGCTATGACATCGCGGTCAATTGCGTGACGCCGGCCGTCGCCAAGACCACGATGGCGCTGAGCCAGGCCCCCGATTTCCTGGCGATGATCCTCTCCAAGATCCCGCGCGGGCGAATGCTGGAGTTGGACGAGGCCGCCTCGATGATCTGCTGGCTGGCGACGCAGGAAAACTCATTCACCACCGCCTCGACCTTCGACCTGTCCGGCGGCCGCGCCACTTATTGAGGACATCCCCATGCGCGTCGGCTTCATCGGCCTTGGCTTCATGGGCTATGGCATGGCCGCGAATATCCTCAAGGCAGGCTTCCCGCTGACGGTGATGGCGCACCGCAAGCGCGAGGCGGTCGAGGACCTGGTCGTAAAAGGCGCCATCGAAGTCCGCAGCGCAGCCGAGATGGCGCGAGTCTGCGACCTGATCCTGCTCTGCGTCACCGGCGCGCCGGAGGTCGAACGGAACGTCATCGACATTGCTTCGGCGGAACGGCCGCTAATCGTGGTCGATTGCACCACGTCCAACCCAGCGACTCTGCTGCGCCTCGCACAGGAATACCCGCATCTCACCTGCGTCGATGCCCCGCTCGGCCGCTCGCCGAAAGAGGCCTGGGCCGGCACGCTTTCGGTGATGGTCGGCGCGGATGCCGCGGTGCTGGAGCAGATCCGGCCGGTGCTCTCGGCCTTTGCCTCGACCATTCAGCCTCTGCCCAAGCTGGGTGACGGGCATCGGTTGAAACTGGTGAATAACCTGGTCTCGATGGGCTTCGCCGCGCTCTATGCCGAGGCGCTGGTGTTGGCCAACAAGGTCGGCCTCGGTACCGAAGCGTTCAATGGCTTGATCCGGTCCAGCCGGATGCATTGCGCCTTCTATGACAGCTACATGGGCTGGGCACTGGACGGCAACAAGGCCTCGCATCCCTTCGCGCTCGGCACGGCGGATCACACTGTGGCCGATGTAGATGCCCTGGTGCGGGATGCCGGGATGAAGTCGCCGCTCACCGACGCGCTCCGGCAAACCTTTCAAGACGCAGTCGCGGCCGGCTACGGCACGGCATTGCTGGCAGAGCTACCGCGCTTCGTCGCGGAGGCGAATGGGTTGGAGTTGAAGCCGGTGCGCACAAAATAGTCGTCATCGCCGGGCTTGACCCGGCGATCTTTGGCCAACTGGAGAGAGATGCCCGGGTCAAGCCCAGGCATGACGATTTGGAGCTAGACCACGCCGAATTTCTGGCTGGCCATGGTCCGCTTGGTGCTCTCCTTGATATGCGTGAGATGCTGCGCCATGGCGGCGGCGGCGCGTTCGGGGTCATGCGCGGCGATGGCAGCGGCGATGCCGGCATGGTCCTCGGTGCTCTGCGCGATCAGGCCGGGCTCGGCGGTGGCACGGCGGCGGATATGCAGATCCATATTGTAGAGGCCGTCGGCGATCCGCTGCAGGACCGCATTGCCGGCGATCGACGAGAGCTTCTCGTGGAAGCGGCTGTCGAGGATGCGAAAGCCGACCGGGTCTTTCTGGATGGTCGCATGGGCGGCGATCATCTCCTTCAGGTCGGCGATGTCGGCACGCTTGGCCTGGGTCGCCGCCTTGCGCACGATCTCGATCTCGATGATGCGCCGGCTCTCGAAAGTATCCTCGATGTTGACCTGAGCGAGTTGGAGGAAGATGTCGAGCGGCGCCAGCAGGGTGCGGGCGTCGAGGTCGGTCACGAAGGTGCCGCCGCCATGCCGCGATTCGACGATGCCGAGGGTCGAGAGCGCGCGCATCGCTTCGCGCAATGACGGGCGGCTGATCGAAAAGATCTCCACCAGCTCCCGTTCCGGCGGCAGGCGGTCGCCGGGCCGGAGATTGCCGGTGCGGATCAGCTCGACGATGCGGCCGACCACGCGCTGGCGCAGGTCCTGCTTGTGGATCGGTCCCGGGACGGCAAGGCCCAGGGACCTGGCTTCGGCGCGTTTGGCCATCGGTCTCCCTCTCAAGGCCATTCTAGCCTTGCGGAGACGGGAGGCCAGCATCAATTCGCCGGGAGCCTATTCGGCGTGGTGGATCCCGGGCGCCAGGGGCTTCTGCGGCGTCGCCTTCTTGCCCCGCAGCCCGGCGAGCCAGCGGACCGCGACATAGAAGACCGGGGTGAAGATCAGGCCGAACACGGTGACGCCGAGCATGCCGTAGAAGACGGCGGTGCCGAGCGAGCGCCGCATCTCGGCGCCGGCGCCGGTCGCGATCACCAGCGGCAGCACGCCCAGGATGAAGGCGAAGGAGGTCATCAGGATTGGACGCAGCCGCGTGGTGGCGGCCTGCACTGCCGCCTCGAAACGATCGTGGCCCTGCTCTTCCGCCTGCTTGGCGAACTCGACGATCAGAATCGCGTTCTTGGCGGCGAGGCCGATCAGCACCACGAATCCGACCTGGGCCAGGATGTTGACCTCGATCCCGCGCAGCAGCAGGCCGGTGACGGCGGCCAACAGGCACATCGGCACGATCAGCACCACCGAGAGCGGCAAGGCCCAGCTCTCGTACTGCGCCGCCAGCACCAGAAAGACGAAGATCACCGAGGCACCGAATACCAGGATCGCGGTGTTGCCGGCCTCCTTCTGCTGGAAGGCGAGCTCGGTCCATTCGAAGCCGAAGCCTTCGGGCAGGCGTTCGGCCGCGAGCTTCTCCATCGCGTCGAGGCCATAGCCCGCGGAGAAACCGGGCACGGTGTTGCCCTGCAATTCCGCCGCTGGATAGAGGTTATAGCGCGGCACGCGATAGGGACCGGTCACATCCTGGAACGAGGCGACCGAGCCCAAGGGCACCATCTCGCCCTGGTTGTTGCGGGTCTTCAGGTTCGCGATGTCGTGCAGGTTCTGGCGGAAGGCGCCATCGGCCTGGGCGATGACCCGATAGGTGCGGCCGAGATCGTTGAACTCGTTGACGAAGGTCGAGCCGACATAGACCTCCAGCGCCTCGAACACCTGGTCGGCGGTGACGCCCAGCATCTCC
>JAYSFH010000358.1:0-4597 GCA_041913405.1 Dongia sp.
ACGTCATGCCCGGGCCCAGCGGACGAATGTCCGCATTCGCGGACGGGGCCGGGCAACTCCTTCCATGCGGAGCGAGATTGCCGGGTCAAGGCCCGGCAATGACGAATCTATTGGCGCGGCCGCATCGCGATCAGCGCCTGCGATTCCACGATCTCGGTGATCTCGCCGTTGCTGACGAACGGCGCCAGCTTCTCGTCGAGTTCGGCGATCATCGCGTCCGCCTGCGCGCCGATCTTGTCGCGCGACACGCTGGAGAGCGAGAGCAGGCGGTCCTCGATGCTTGCAACCGGCGTGCGCCGGCTTTCGATCACGCCGATGCGCTCCAGACGCTGGAAGGGCGAGGCGAGCAGCACCGACTCATGCTGGACCCAATCCGCGCCCTTGCGCTGGCGGCGCGCCGCATCCTCGGCCGAATACTTGTCCAGCACCGCGTCATAGGCCGCGCGCCAGGCGTTTTCGTGCAGCTCGGGATGGCGGTCGCCGAACAGTGCCACCGCCCCTTCGGCCTCGATCATCCCATCGAGCCGCCGCAAGGTGTCGGCGCGATCCATCCAGTGGAAGGCGCGGCCGATCGCCGCCAGGCGGAAGCCACCGAGTCCCGGCCCAATGTCATAGGAACTTCCCTCGATGAAGCGGATCGCGATGCCCGCGTTCGCCGCGTCGGCCGCGGCGATCCGCAACATTTCCGGTTCCGGGTCGATCGCGGTCACCGCGCCGGCGAAGCGCGCAAAGCCTTGCGCCAGCTGCCCGGGTCCGCAGCCGAGATCCAGCACCGCATGCGCGCGTGCCAGGCCGACGCGCTCCGCGACGCGATCGAAGAGGGCCGGTGCATAGGGCGGACGTCCACGGAGATAGTGTTCGGCGGCGCTGCGGAAGCGGTGCTTCTCGAAGGGGACCGGTGCGTTCATTCAACCTCTTGCTCTTGCCGTTCGCGCCCAGGGGGCTCGTCAGGCCGCCACGGCGTCGATCCTTTGCTGGAGTTTCTGACGCTTGGCGGTCGCCAGAAACGCCGCGACCAGGCCGGAGACCGGATCGCGGTCGGCATAGACCAGGCCGATCGAAGGACTGGGTTTCGGATCGCCCATCGGCAGCACGCGCAGCCCGTTCGAAAGGCCGGTCAGCAGCAGCAGGCTCTGTGGCACGATCCCCGACCACTGGCCGAGCCGTACATGCGATATCACCGGGATCAGCGCGTTGGCCTCGATCACCGGGTGCGGCGTCTCGCCGACCGTGGCGAAGGCACGGTCGATGATCCGCCGGTTCTGCATGTCGTTGGAGAGCAGGCAGAGCCGCTCCTGCGCCGCGTCGCGCCAGGACATCTCGCTGCGGCCGGCGAAGCGCGGGTGATCGCCGCTGATGAAGACGAAGCGGTCGCGGTAGATCGGCAAGGTGCGGACCCGGCTCAAGGGCTCGTTGTCGAGGTAGGTGATGCCGACATCGAGATCGAAGGTGTCGATGCCGCGCTGGATCTCCTTCGACGACAGCGACTGGATATGGATCGAGACCGAGGGATGCTCGGCGCAGAACGGCGTGGTCAGCAGCGAGATCACCGGCAGGGCGGCCGGGATGGCGCCGATCCGCAACCGGCCCGCCAGCGCGCGCTTCAAGACCGAGATGTCCTGCCGCAGCGATTCGAAATCGTGCACCAGCCGTTGCGCGCGATCCAGCACCAGCTGGCCTTCCGGGGTGAAGCCGATGAAGCGGCGCGAGCGCTCGACCACGCGCACGCCGAGCTCGCCCTCGATTTGGCGGATCGCCGCCGACAAGGCGGGCTGGGAGATGCCGCAGGACTCGGCGGCGCGGCCGAAATGCCGTTCGCGGGCGAGAGCCGTCAGATAGGTGAGATGCTTGACCAGCATGGGCGGCCCGCCGTCACGGCCGCGTCCGACCCGCGGCGGGCGCACTCTATCGCCCGGCAACCATCCGGGGCAATCCGCTTAACGCCGCAGAAAGCTCAGTTCAGGCAGCCGCGCGCCCGGTTGCAGTCGAGCGCCGGGGCGGCGCCGGACTGGTCGGCGATCTCGGCACGGTTGATGAGGTCGCGGCGCTGCTTCTGGATCGCGGCGACCTCGGCCTTGAAGTCCTTCAGCGCCTTGCCGTTCAGCTTGTCCGAGGCGACGGTCTTCACCGTGCTCGGATTGACATGCTTGCCGTTGACCATGATCTCGAAATGGAGGTGCGGTCCGGTCGAGCGGCCGGTGGTGCCCACATAGGCGATCACCTGGCCCTGCTTCACCTTCGAGCCCTTCTTGAGGCCGCTGGCGAACTTGCTGGTATGCGCGTAGCCGGTCTCGTAGGTGCCGTTGTGCCGGATCTTGACCCACTTGCCGTAGCCGTTCTTCCAGCCCATCTCCTCGATCACGCCGTTGCCGGCGGCGAAGATCGGGGTGCCGCTCGGCGCGCCGAAGTCGATGCCCTGGTGCATCGCCGAATAGCCGAGCACCGGGTTGACCCGCATGCCGTAGGTCGAGGTGATGCGCGCGCCGTCGATCGGCGTCTTCAGCAGCGACTTCCGCACCGCGACGCCGTCACCGGTGAAATACTCGCCGTCGCCGTCGCGCTCGAAGTAGTAGATCGGCATCGGCTTGCCGCCGATCGAGAGCGAGGCATAGAGAAGGCGACCCGCCTTGGCGAAGTCGCCTTTCTCGTTGTCGAAGCGCTCGTACATCACCTCGAAGGAATCGCCTTCGTGGATGTCGCGCTGGAAATCGACGTCGTAGGAATAGGCCTTGATGATCTCGCCGATCAGGCCGACCGGCACGCCGGCTTCGCGCGCGGCTTCGAACAGGCTGATGTCGATCTGACCGGCGGCGCGATCGACGCGCTCGGTCAGCGGCTTGTCGTAGGCGGCCGCCACGAACTGGCCGGCGGCGACGCGGGTCAGCTTCACGTCGCGCTCGACGCTCGGCTGCAGGGTCAGCGCCACCAGCTTGTTGTCGGAATCGGCGGCGGGACCCGCGCCGGTCGCGAAGTTCAGCGTGATTTCCTGGCCGATCTTGAGATCGCTCGGCGAGAACACGTCGGTCAGCGAGTGGCTGGCGGCCTGCGCCTCGGTGTCGGAGAGGCCGGCCTTGGTCAGCAGGCCGAACAGGGTATCGCCGCGGCGCACCTCGATGACGCGCTTCACGCCGGCAAGCTCGACATTGGTGTCGAAGGCGGTCGCGGGGATGACCGAGCTCGGAGTCGCGGGCTGTGCCGTGGCGGTCTGCAGCTTGAATTCGGAGACCGGATCCGCAGCATCGGACTCCTCGGTCTCGGCGGTGAAGAAATCGTCCGGAACGGTCGCAGTCTTGTCGCCATAGACCCAGTTCAAGGTCGCGACCAGCGCGCGCGAAGCCGGATTCGGCTGGACCACCGGCGCTTTCTCGGCCGGAGCTGCAACGGCCACCGGCGCTTGGGGCGCGGCCGGCTGAATTTCGGCGACCAGTTCGGGTGCGGCCACCGGCGCGGGCGGAGTGGGCGTCGCATCGGCGACCAGAACCGGCTCGTCCTTGCGATTCTCGACCGCCGGCGCTGCCGCGACCGGAGTCGCGGCGACCATTGGAACGACGACCGCTGGAACGACGACCGGCGCTGCCGGCGGAGTCGCGATGACCGGTGCTGGTGCGACTGTGGCCGCAACGACCGGCGCGGTCTGGACAACCGGTGCAGTCTCGACGACCGGCGGAGTCACCACGACCGGCGGCATCAACAGCGTGTCGTCCGGTTTCGATTCGGCGGCGACCGGCGCGGCATCGGCGACGACGACTTCCGGTTCATCGACGTCGCTCGGTGCGTCGGCTGCCTCTTCCTTGCTCCAGCTGGTATCCGGCGCCGGGTAGTAGGGCGTCGGCTCCATCGGCGCGGCTTCATGGGTGGCCGAAGCCACCGCGGTGATCATCGGCCCGAGATCGAAGCGCAGGCGCTGGGTCCAGCTCGGCGCCGCGCTGTTGCTGGCGATCAGCGCCTCGGTGGAGACGGTATCGCGGAGACTCTGCGCTGCACTGGCGGGACTGACGACCGGCGGCTGCGCCGATTGCATGGCGCCGACACCACCCAGCACGACGAAGCCGGCGGCGGTGTAAGCCAGATAACGCTTGAGCGTCCCCCAAATCTGAGCGCGGGTCTGCTGCAATACTGTGTCCCCTGCTTTGCGATCGGGTTACTGGCGTCCGGTGGCGTGATTCCCCTGCCGACCGGGGCGAACCCTGCATTAACCTAGTGATGATCGTCACAATGGCAGGGGGATTCGTCTGTTGTCAACCAAGATTGTGCAATCAGATCAAATCCTTGTGCCGTAATGCGAACAAAATGGGGACAACGGCGGTAACGCTATTGTTTCCGTATGTTTCAATGCCTATCTGGATATCCAGCCCCCGGCGAAGCGGGGGCGAACTCATTGAAGAAACGCCGTAATTGCGGATTGCCCTGCGACAGATTGGCGAATCTGTCCCGGCTTCGTAACACGTGTTGACAGGCCTCCGGGCCGCGCGTATAAGCCCGCTCCTCTGAGGCGCCGGTGGCGGATCGGTCGGGTTCTAGACCGGGTCTATGCGGCGCCTTCACGCTGTTTGACATTGTAATAAAGACGAGAAGGGATACGCGGGCGGCGGGTCCT
>JAYSFH010000359.1:0-306 GCA_041913405.1 Dongia sp.
CACGACCTCCGCAGCCGTGCCGCGGAAGGCGATCAGCGCCACGTGATCGCGGCGGATGTAGCATTCGGCCAGCATCAGCTCGACGGCGCCCTTGGCCTCGCCCAGGCGATGCAGAGCCGTCGAACCCGAAGCATCGACCACGAAGATCGTGGTGGACTCGCTGCGCCGCTTCAGTCGCGTGACCCGCCAGTCGTCGCGGACAATCGTGACGCCGTGCGGCGTGCCGGCAACGCCGCGTCGCAGCTTCTGCCAGGGTGCCGCCGCGCGCCGGGTCCGGTGGGCGTCCGCGGCGCCGGCGCGTGGCGC
>JAYSFH010000359.1:316-4593 GCA_041913405.1 Dongia sp.
CGCATCCCGCCCCGGCGCGCCGGCCAACACGCCGGCGGGCCGGCCGCGACCGCCGCCCGCGATCACGCCGCCCGCACGGCCGGCGCGACCGAAACCGCGCCCGAGCTTCCCGCGCGTCGCCAGATGGCGGAGCACGCTTTCAGGCAGAACGGCATCCGCCGTCTTGACCGCGATATCGTCCGGCAATGCTTCCGGCTCGCCGGGGCAATCGGTTTCCGGCTTGGATTCCTGCGGTTCCGGCTCGGGCGGCGCCGTCTCCTCATTCTCGGCGCTCTCCGGAATACGGGTGGCGCGTGGCACGAAGACGAGCCGCATCGCCAGCGCGAGATGCCGGTCCGCGACCGCAATCGCCCGCTCCAGCGCCGCCGCGCCCCGTGCAACACCCGACGCGAACTGCAGCGCGCGCAGGGAATCGACACCGAGCGCGAGGCTCGCCGCGGCGAGCTCGGTGTATTGCCCGGCGGCGAGTTGCACGCCGGGGAAAGCGGTGCGCGCCGCGTCGATCGCCGGCGCATCGAACATCGACTGCGTCGCTTCCGCGTCGGGCACGACGTGGAAGGCGATCCGGTCCAGCAGCACGAGCGGCGGCTGCTCCTCCGCGTCGATACCCTCGTCGAGCAGGATGAGGCCAATCTCCGCCGGCATGCGGCGCGAGAGTCCGTCCCGCTCGATCGTGGTCTCACGGCTGTCCTGCACGGCGGCGATGCGGGCCGCGGTCGCGACCGACAGGCGCTCCGCCATGGCGATGACGACGACACCGCCATGCGCCTCCGCGAGCAGACCGCGCTCGACCACCGGCCGGCCGGCGCGCAGCGTGGCACCGAGATCGAGTCCGCCGGTAAGCCGCGTCTCGTCGATCGCGAGCGGCAACTTGCGCCATGGCGTCTCCGGCTTCAGCAGACCGCGCAGGCGAGCGCGGAAGGCCTCGCGGTCGGGGCCGTGCGGGCAGCGCAGACGGAGTCCGCCGAACGTCGCCGGGGCCATCGCGAACAGGGCCGCCGCCCAATCCGCGTCGCTCGGCTCCGGCACCGCCGTGGTCATGGGCCCAGCAGCTCCCGCACCGCGCGCTCGACCCGCACCGTGCTGCCGGCGTCGTCCAGCGGATTGCGCCGCAGGCGATGATGCAGCGCCGGCCCCGCGACTTGGCGCAAGTGCTCGGTCTTGACCTCCGCGGCGCCTTCGAGCGCCGCCGCCGCACGCGCGGCGCGGATCAAGGTCAGTTCACCGCGCAGACCGTCGGTGCCGAGCGCCATGCAGAGCTTGGCGGCGGTTTCCACCGTCGCATCCGACAGCGAGATGGTCTTCACCCGCTCGCGCGCCGCGGCGATGCGGCGGCGCTGCTGCGATTCCGCCTTCTTCCATGTCTCGGCGAAAGCGGCGGGATCGCGCTCGAAAGCGTCGCGCCGGCGGATCACCTCGGTGCGGACCGCGAGAAGGTCCGGCGTCTTGACTTCGACCGAGAGGCCGAAGCGGTCGAGCAACTGCGGCCGCAGTTCGCCCTCCTCCGGGTTTCCGCTGCCGACCAGAACGAAGCGTGCCGGATGACGGATGCTCAGCCCCTCGCGCTCCACCACATTCTCGCCGGAAGCCGCCACGTCGAGCAGCACATCGATCAGGTGATCTTCGAGAAGATTGACCTCATCGATATAGAGGAAGCCGCGATGCGCGCGGGCCAGCAGGCCCGGCTCAAAAGCCTTTTCGCCGTGGCTGAGCGCGCGTTCCAGGTTGAGCGTGCCGACCACCCGGTCCTCCGTGGCACCGAGCGGCAGATCCACCACCGGCACCGCGACCTTCACCGTCTTGCGGCCCGCCTTCTCCGCGGCTCCGGCGCAGAAAGGGCAGAGCTTGGGATCGGCCTCGGGGGCGCAGTGATAGGGACAGCCGGCCACCGCCACCATCGGCGGCAAGAGCGCGGCCAGGGCGCGCACCGCCGTCGACTTGCCGGTGCCGCGGTCGCCGAACACCAGGACGCCACCCACACTCGGATCGATCGCCGCGATGAGCAGCGCCAGCCTCATTGCGTCTTGTCCGACGATGGCCGAGAATGGAAAGGCCAGACCCATTGCGCCCCACGACTCCCCTTACAGTTCTTTGTGTCAAGGAGACTTGACATACTTAACCATCAAGCCAAGGACTGCAAGGGCGTGATCGGCACTCCTTCAATCGGAGCGCAAGGAGTTCACCTCAGCTGTTCACTGCCGACGATCTCAACGCGGAATGCAGCGATCGGCTGACCAGATTGGGGACGTGAAGCGAAACCAGGCGCGCGGTCGATGCGATCGACGCCGGCGCCTTATCGCGAGTCATGCACGATAAGGAGGTGCGTTGGCGTCCCCAACGGGATTCGAACCCGTGTCTACACCGTGAAAGGGTGTTGTCCTAGGCCTCTAGACGATGGGGACGCAGAGCGCCGCCGAGGGCATTAAACCCCCGAGGTGACGCGCCTTTTAGCGGCTGCCGCCCTTGAAATCAACCTTCCGATTTCCGCGCCAGTCGGTGCTTTCGCGCCGGCCCGGCATCGGCCATAATCCCGGCCCTCAAGCAGCTGATTTCTCAGCAGATTCTCCACACAACCTTCTGAAAACACGAGGTCTTTCCATGTCGATCAAGCGCATTGGCGATCACGGCAATCTGTGCGACGCGGTGGTCCATAACGGGCTCGCCTATCTCGCCGGCCATGTGGCCGACGATCCGGTCTCGGCTTCGGTCTATGAGCAGACCAAGAACATCCTGAAGCAGATCGACGAGACCCTGGCTCAGTGCGGCAGCGACAAGAGCAAGATCCTGAAGGCCAACATCTGGCTCAGCGACATCTCGACCTTCGCCGAGATGAACAAGGCCTGGGCCGAGTGGGTCTCCAAGGGCAATGCTCCGGCACGCGCCACCGTGGAATCCAAGCTCGCCGACCCGAAATACAAGGTCGAGATCATGCTGACCGCGGCGATCTGATCGCCGATCTCTCGAAGTCTCTCCGCCGCGGCCGCGGCGGAGAGGATCACGACGCGGCCCATTTCCCTTAGGTCCAATCAACGCGGCGGTCGGTGCTCTCTATAATTTCCCCTGCCGCCCGTTGAATGGCAGTGGAGGTCTGAGGTGACTTGGCGTCGCATAGCGCTGTTCGCGGCCTTCACCTTTTTCATGCTGCTCTCGAGCGCCGCGCTTCGCCCGGCGCAGGCGCAATTCGCCGACATTCAGGAACCGGCCACCGTCGCAACAGCCGATGACGGCGGCGGCGATGCCGTGACGATGCTCTCGGCGGAAGAGCTCCATGCGCTGGTGGCGCCGGTGGCGTTCTATCCGGACGACTTGCTGGCGATCGTGCTGCCGGCCGCGACCCAGCCCCTGCAGGTGGTCGAGGCGGCCCGCTTCCTGGAGAAGCAGAAGGCCAGCAAGGATCTGCAGCCGAACGAGAACTGGGATCCCGCGATCCTGGCGCTCTTGAACTATCCCGAGGTCATCACGCTGATGAATAACGACCTCGACTGGACCCAGCGCCTCGGCAACGCTGTCATGGACCAGCAGGACGGCGTGCTGGAGGCGATCCAGGCGGCGCGGGCCGAGGCGACGGCCGCCGGCGCCCTCAAGTCGGACGACAAGCAGACGGTGGTGACCCAAGGGACGGGTGGGAGCGAGACCATCATCATCCAGCCATCGGATCCCGAGATCATCTACGTGCCGACCTATGATCCGACCCCCGTGGTGGAGCATCACTATACGAACTATCCGCCGCCGGTCTATTCGACGCCGTATCCCTACTACTACGCGCCGGGTGCGGCCTTCGTGACCGGCATGTTCGTCGGCGCCGCCTTCTCCTACGCCTTCGACTGGAACAACAACAATATCGACATCGATTGTTGCGACGGCGGCGGCAACACCAACAACATCAATGTCGGCAACGGCAACACCAACATCGACCGCGACAAGCTGCAGAACAAGTTCAACGGCGACCGCAACCCGAAGGCCAAAGGCGGCAACGGCATGAAATGGTCGCCGCAGAAAGCGCGCACCAAGTCCACCGCCACCCGGCCGGCGAGCGCCAAGCCGCGGCCCAATTCCGCCGGCATCTCCAAACAGCTCGGCGGGGGCGCTGGTGCCGGTGGGGCCGGCACCAAGAAGATGACCCAGCCCAAGGCCAAGCCGGCCATGCAGACCAAGCAGCAAAGCAACCGCGGCAACCAGAGCCTCGGCGCCAACAAGCAGCAGCGGCAGCAGCAGTTCAAGCAGCCCTCGAAACCGAAGCCGTCGCAGATGCAGCAGCGCCGCCAGCAGCAGAAATA
>JAYSFH010000360.1:0-4581 GCA_041913405.1 Dongia sp.
TGGCCCATCGGCGCCACTCAGAGGGGCCCGGCGGTGGCGCGCGGGCGAAAATCGGTTGAAAGCCGGGACGGTTCGGTGGTCACATTGGGCGGAACCGAGCAGAAGGATCGAGCGATGCTTGCCACCAACCGGCGCACCAAGGACACCGACGGCCTCGTCGCGGAACTGACGGCACTGCTCGGCTCCGACCGGGTCAGCACCAATGCCGGCATTCTGGAGCGCCATGGCCGGGACGAATCCTATCACCCGTCCTTTGCGCCGGACGTGGTCGCCTTCGCCAAGTCCACCGAGGACGTGGTCGCGATCGTCAAGCTCGCCGCCCAGCATGATGCACCGATCATCCCCTTCGGCGTCGGCACCTCGCTGGAGGGCCATGTCGCAGCACTGGAGGGCGGGGTCTCGATCGACCTCTCGGGAATGGACCAGGTGCTGGAGGTCAATGCCGAGGATCTCGACGTCAAGGTCCAGGCCGGCGTGAAGCGCAAGGCCTTGAACGCCTACCTGCGCGACACCGGCCTGTTCTTCCCGATCGACCCCGGCGCCGACGCCACCCTGGGCGGCATGGCGGCGACGCGGGCCAGCGGCACCAATGCGGTACGCTACGGCACCATGCGGGAGAACGTACTGGGCCTGACCGTGGTGCTGGCCGACGGCCGGGTGATCCGCACCGGCGGCCGCTCGCGGAAATCCGCTGCCGGCTACGACCTCACCCGCCTTTTCGTCGGCTCCGAGGGCACGCTCGGCATCATCACCGAGGTGCGCCTGCGCCTCTACGGCGTGCCGGAGACCATGGCCGCCGCGGTCGCGCTCTTCCCCAGCATCGGCGACGCGGTCAACACCGTGATCCGCACCATCCAGTCCGGCATTCCCGTCGCCCGCATCGAACTGGTCGATGAGGTGCAGATGGATGCGCTGATCCGCTACGCCAAGCTCGACTACCCGAAGCAGCCCGCGCTGTTCTTCGAGTTCCATGGCACCGAGGCGGGTGTGAAGGAGCAGGCGGAGATGGTCGCCGCACTCGGCGAGGAGTTCGGCATCGGCGGCTTCCGCTGGACCCAGAAGGCCGAGGAGCGCAGCAAGCTCTGGGAGGCGCGGCACAACGTGCTTTATTCCTGTCTGGCCTTGCGCGCCGGGGCCAAGGCGCTGGCGACCGATGCCTGCGTGCCGATCTCGCGTCTCGCCGACTGCATCCTGGAGACCCGCAAGGACATCGACGCCCACGGCTTGCTGGCGCCGATCGTCGGCCATGTCGGCGACGGCAATTTCCATGTGACCGTCGTGCTCGATCCCGACGATCCGAAGGAGATGAAGACCGTCGAAGCTTTCGTCGAGCGCCTGGCCTTGCGCGCCATCGCCATGGGCGGCACCTGCACCGGCGAGCATGGCATCGGCTACGGCAAGATCCCCTTCCTGCAGGCGGAGCATGGCGAAGGCGTCGCCGTGATGCGCCAGCTGAAACAGGCGCTGGATCCCGAGAACCGGATGAATCCCGGCAAGATCTTCACCGCCTGACTGATCGCAAACCGGCAAAGAAAATCCCCCGCGCCGAAGCGCGGGGGATTCCAGCGAGATTCCGTCAGTTGGTGCTGTCGGAATCGGCGCCGGTGCCGTTGCCGCCGCCGCCGGAATTGCTGCCGCCCGGCGTGTTGGTGGACGGGTTGCCGGCCGGGTTGGCCGCGCCGGCAGGCGGCGTCGTGTCCGGCGAGCCCGGCTGGGCGTTGCCGGTGCCATCCGGATCCGGCGCCACGTTGCCGGTGTCCGGAAGCTGGCGGGATTCATTCATCTGGTTGGTGCAATCCATCCTGGAGGCGGAGTCCGAGATCGCCGAGCAGTCGGTGCCTTCCGGATAGGTCGTCGCCTGCGCCCAGGCCGGCGACGAGGCAGCCGCGGCCTGCAGGCCGGCGGCAACGGAACCAAGAAGAGTCGTGCGTTTCATGTTTCTCTCCACTTCGTGTTGGAAACTCGCTCGCTGGCGGACCGAGTTCCGCGCCGTCTTTGCGGGCGGCACTTTCGAATGTCCGTCATATCAAGCCAACCGGGGGTCCAAGCGGCGGTTCCTTCGCAGCAGTGGGCGAATCTTCGAGGCTTATTTGGATGCAATCGCAGCGCGCTATGCGTTGGAATGCTCGCCGGCTTTGACGTCGCTCAGCCGGTCAACCTGGCGCAAGGCCGGGAACAGCCACATCCAGAGCCCGACCACGCCGAGCGTGCCGAGACCGCCGATCACCACAGCGGGCACCACGCCGACCAGATGCGCGGCGCCGCCGGACTCGAACTCGCCGAGTTCGTTGGAGGCACCGACAAAGAGCATGCTGACCGCGCTCACCCGGCCGCGCATCGCGTCGGGCGTGGCGGCCTGGATCAGGGTCGAGCGCACGAAGACGCTCACCATGTCGGAGGCACCGAGCACCACCAGCGCAACGAGCGACACGACGAAGTTGGTCGAGAGCCCGAAGACCACCGTCGCGGCTCCGAACAAGGCGACGCAGCCGAACATCCAGGCGCCGGTCTTCTGATTGAGCGGCCGGTAGCCGAGCCAAAGTCCGGTCACGGCGGCGCCGACCGCCGGTGCGGTGCGCAGCAGGCCGTTGCCGAAGGCGCCGACGTCGAGGATGTCCTTGGCATAGACCGGCAGCAGGGCCGTGGCACCGCCCAGCAGCACGGCGAAGAGATCGAGCGAGATCGCGCCGAGGATGATTGGGTGCGCCTTTACATAATGGATGCCGGCGACGGCGCGCTGGAAAGCGGTGGTGTTCTTGATGTCGCGCGGCGCCATGGAGACCCGTATCGCGCCGAACAGCAGAGCGACCAGGAGCGCCAGCACGAAGCAGATGCTGTAGGCCGCTTCGGGGCCGACCAGGTAGTAAAGGCCGCCGCCGAAGGCCGGGCCGACGATCGTGGCCGTCTGGAAGGCCGACGAGCTCCAGGCGATCGCCTTGGAGAGATGCTCGGGCGGGACCAGCAGCGGCACCAGTGACTGGCTGGCGGGAGCCGACAAGGTCCGCACCACGCCAAACAGCGCCAGCGCCAGGTAGAAGGCCCAGAGCGCATGCACCTCGAAGACCGTGAGAAAGAAGAAGCAGGCCGCGACCGCGGCTTCCAGCAGGCAGCTCACCATCAGGATGGTGCGGCGGTTGAAGCGGTCGGCGAGATCGCCCGCCGGCAGGATCAAGGCCAGCATCGGCAGGAACTGCGCCAGGCCGACGAAGCCCAGCTGCAGCGGATCGGAGGTGAGCTCGTAGACCTGGTAGCCGACCGCCACCGACTGGATCTGGATCGCCGCCGTCACCAGCAGCCGCGCCAGCAGGAACAGCCGGTAGTCGCGGTACTTCAGCACCGAATGCTGGAGACCGGGCGGGATGGGATCAGTGGTCACGCGCCCCTACTCCGGCAACGGAATGAACTCCGTCTCGCCCGGCACCGGACCGAAGCGGCCCGCCTTCCAATCCGCTTTGGCCTGCTCGATCCGCTCCGGCGACGAAGAGACGAAGTTCCACCACATCTGTCGCGGCCCATCGAGGCGCTCGCCGCCGAGCAGCATCAGCCGCGCATCTTCCAGGGCCTCGATCGTCACCGGCATGCCGGCGCGCAGCACCAGCATGCTGCCGGGCTCGACGGTGCGGCCGGCGACGCTGATGCGGCCGACGACCGGTTGGATCGCCCGCTCCTCATGCTCGATCGGGACTTCGGCCTTGGCACCGGCTTTCAGCACGACGTCACAATAGAGCGTCGCAGAGAAGGTCGCGACCGGCGCCGTCTGCCCGAAGGCGGTGCCGGCGATGATCCGCACCGTCTTCCCTTCGCCTTCGATCAGCGGCAGGCTCGCGGCCGGGTGATGGAAGAAGGCCGGGTCCGTCTCCTCATGCGCCTTCGGCAGGGCGACCCAGGATTGGATGCCGAAGACCGGCCCGCCGCTGGCCCGCGCCTCCGGCGGCGTGCGCTCCGAATGCGCGATGCCGGAACCCGCGGTCATCCAGTTGACGTCGCCCGGGCGGATCACCTGCACCGAGCCCAAGCTGTCGCGATGCAGGATCTCGCCCTGGAACAGATAGGTGACGGTGGCCAGGCCGATATGCGGATGCGGCCGCACAGCCATGCCATGACCGGCCGGGATCGTGGTCGGCCCCATCTGGTCGAAGAACACGAACGGCCCGACCGCGCGGCGCTGCGCCACGGGGAGCAGCCGCCGCACCTCGAAACCGCCGATGTCGCGCGGGCGCGGCGCGACGACGAGGTCGACCGGATCCTCGGCCATCAGATCGGCCGCGTGGCGTCGGCCAGCCAGGCCTTGGTGGCGTCGTCCAGGTTCGGCGAGAGCGTCTCACGCACCCGCCGGTGATAGGTGTTGAGCCAGGCGACCTCATCCGCGGTGAGCAAGGTGCGATCGACCAGATTGATGTCGATCGGCGCCAAGGTGATGGTCTCGAACTGCAGCATGTTCGGCTGGCCTTCAACCGGCTGCACCACGATCAGGTTCTCGATCCGGATGCCGTATTCGCCGGTCTTGTAGTAGCCGGGCTCGTTGGAGATGATCATGCCGGGCTCGAGCGCCACGCGGTTCGGCGCCTTGGAGATGCGCTG
>JAYSFH010000361.1:0-4575 GCA_041913405.1 Dongia sp.
ACAACGGCGTCGCGCAAATCGCGCCGCTGATCCTGCGCACGCCGGAAGCGACCTTGACCGGCGGCGGCACGATCGACCTTGGCAAGAACGCGCTCGACCTAACCATCCGCTCGGACCCGAAGTCCACCGGCTTCTTCGCGCTCGACATTCCGATCCGGATCTCCGGCGGTCTCGATGCGCCGAAGGCGGCGCCGGATTCGAAGTCGAAGTTCGAGGCCAGCCTGGCGCTGCCGGAACTGCCGAAACCGATCCGCAAGGTGGCGGAGGAAAGCCGCTGCCTGGAAGGTTGAGTTAGCTCGCGGCCGCCTTGTCGCGTTTCAGCAGCCGCTCCATGCAGGCATCGGCGGTGAGCGGCTTGCCGAACAGCCAGCCCTGGCCGTATTCGCAGGAGAGCGCCCGCAGCAGCTCGGATTCCTCGTTGCGCTCGATGCCCTCGGCCACGACCTTGAGGCGGAACAGCCGCGCCAGCTGCAGGATCGCTTCCACCATCCGCACGCCGGCGGAATCGACGCCCATCGACGAGACGAAGGAGCGATCGACCTTCAAGGTGTCGATCGGCAGCCGCTTCAGCAGCGACAGCGACGAATAGCCGGTGCCGAAATCGTCCAGCGACAGGCCGGCGCCGATCGCCCGCAGCCGGTTCAGCAGGCCGAGTGTCACCTCGAAATCGCGCATCACGGCGCTTTCGGTGATCTCCAGCTTGAGGCGCTGCGGCGCCAATCTGTTGGTGTCCAGCGCCGCGCGCACGATGTCGGGCAGCGACGGCCCGTCGAGCTGGCGGCTGGAGACGTTGACGCTGACGAAGAGCTCGGGATCGGCCCCGGCATCGCTCCCGGCGCGCGCCTGGCGGCAGGATTGCTGCAGCACCCAGGTGCCGATCGGCACGATCAGGCCGGTCTCCTCGGCGATCGGGATGAAGTCCATCGGCGAGACCATGCCGCGGGTCGGATGGTGCCAGCGCACCAGCGCCTCGAAGCCGGAGAGCGCGCCGGAATTGAGATCGACGATCGGCTGGTAGAGCACCAGCAATTCCTCGCGCCGCAGCGCCTGGTGCAAGTCGGCCTCGATCCGCAACCGGTCGCGGGCGCGGCGCTGCATTTCGGGGTCGAACACGACCTCCTGGCCGCCGCCCTCGTCGCGCGCCTTGTTGAGCGCGGCGGTCGCGTCCTTGATCAGCTCGTCGGCGATCTCGTGATGCGGCTGGGCCTGGGCCATGCCGATCGAGAGCGTCAGCATGACCGATTCCTCGCCCATGGTGATCGGTTCTTCGGCGGCCTTCTTCACCCGGTTGGCGACGCGCACCAGATCGGTGTCGTCGCGCATCACATCCACCAGGATGCACATGGTGTTTTCCGACATGATGGTCAGCGTGTCGGTGGTGCGGAGCGTGGTGATCAGCCGCTGCGAGACCGCCTTCTGCACCAGGTCGCAGAAAGCCTGGCCATAGGCCTCGCGCATCGTCTCGTAGCGGTCGATCTGCAGCAGGATGATGCCGAAGTTCGCGGCTGTGACGGTGCCGCCGGCGCGGTCGCGCCGCTTGGTCTTGATGATCGACTGGTTGATGCGGTCATAGAGCACGATGCGGTTCGGCAGGCCGGTCATCGCGTCTGTGAGCTTGCGCTCGCTGATGTCGCTGATCGACCCCGCGACCCGCCAGGCCTTGCCGTATTCGTTCCTGAGCGAGGTGCCGCGCACCAGGAACCAGCGATAAGTCATGTTGGCGTGCTGGATCCGGCATTCGATCTGGAAGGCGAGCGAGATGCCCTCGAGATGGTTCCGGAGCGCCAGCTGGAACGCGTCCACGTCGTCGCGATGCAGCATGCCGACCCAGCTGTCCATGGTGTCGAGCACGGCATCGCGGTCGAGCCCGAGCAGCTCGAGGCAGCGCGGCGAGAAATAGAGCTGGTCGGTCTTGATGATCCAGTCCCAGATGCCATCGCTCGAGCCGGCGACCGCGAGCGCGAAGCGTTCCTGCTCGCTCTTGTTGGCGGCGATCGCCGCGCAGCGCGCGAGATGCGAGCGGATCCGTGCCATCGCCACGGGGAGATGCAGCGGCTTGGAGACGTAGTCGTCGGCGCCGTCGTTGAGCGCGCCGGCGACGAGATCGTCCTCACCGATATCGGACATCATGATGATCGGCAGCTCGTCGGGCCTGAGCACTTGGCGCACGCGGTAGAGCACCTCGAGCCCGCCCATCTCCGGCATGCTCAAATCCAGCATGACCAGGTCGAAATGCTGCGCATCCAAGAGGTCGAGCGCCGCCTGCCCGCCGGCCGCGGCCGTGACGGTATAGCCCGCCTGGCGCAGCTGCTGTCCGAGCTGCGTCAGGCCGGCAATATCGTCATCCACGCAGAGGATATGCGCGATGCTCACCCTTCAATCCCCGATAACCCAAGAATCCCGATGCCCCGCATCATATACGCGATTCGTACCAAATTCTTAATTTCTTGGGATAAAAGCGTGAATCCGTGCGCGGACGCCCCGAGGACTCCGCGCCTAAGTCGTTGTCAGGGCAGGCTTGAAAGCCTTGTTACGCGCGGCTTCCCAAGCGATGCAGGGCGAGCACCGCGCCGCCGGCAACCAGGCCCCAGAAGGCCGCGCCGATGCCGAAGACCGAGAAGCCGGACGCCGTGGTGACGAATGTCACAAGTGCTGCGTCGCGCTCTTTCGCGGCGCTGAGGAAGGCGAGGCTCGACGAGCCGAATGCGCCGAGCAGCGCCAGGCCGGCCACCGCCTCGATCAGGATCGGCGGCGATGCGGTGATGAACCCGGCTGCGAACGGGGCCAGGATTCCCATCGCCACGTAAGCGGCACCCGAGGTGACCGCGGCGATGTAGCGCTGCTTCGGATCGGGATGTGCATCGGGCCCGGCGCAGATCGCCGCGGTGATCGCGGCCAGATTGACCGCATGCCCGCCGAAGGGTGCCGCGACCAAGGTCGAGACGCCGGTGCCGACCAGCAACGGCGCCGACGGCGGCTCGTAGCCGTTGGCGCGCAAGACTGCGAAGCCCGGAATGTTTTGCGACGCCATCGTCACCAGGAAGAGCGGCAGCGCGATCGAGACCACCGCCGACCAGGAAAAGACCGGCGTCACCCATTCGAGCGACGGCCACTGCCAGCCGCCGGCCAGCGGCGCCGCGGGAGCGGGCTCGCTGCCCGGCAGCAGGCCGAAGGCGGCCAGCGCGTACATCAGCACCGCGATCACCACCGCGGCGGGCGCCGCATAGAGCCGCGCGAAGCGCGCGACCACCACCCAGCCGATCACCACCGGCAGCGCCATCATCGGCACTTCGGCGACGGCCTTCACCGGCGCGATGCAGAAGCTCAGCAGCACGCCAGCCAGCATCGCATTGGCGAGCGGCGCCGGGATCGCCAGCACCGCGCGGCCCAGCGGCTTCCAGAGGCCCGCGATGACCACCAGCGCGCCGGCGATGATGAACGCGCCGACGGCGGCGGCAAAGCCGCCCGCGATCACCCCGGTCGCTGCGAGCAAGGCCGCGCCCGGCGTCGACCAGGCGATCGCGATCGGCATGCGATAGCGGAGCCCGAACACGACCGCGGCGAGCCCCATCATCGTGCCGACGGCCAGCAACCCGGATTCCGCCTGCCCCGGCGTCGCGCCGACGCCGATCAGGCCCTGCAGGACGATCGCAAAGGAACTGCCATAGCCCACCACCGAGGCCAGCAGACCGGCGAGGATCGGCGGCCATGGCCCGACCGCCTTTGCCGGCATTTCGGCGCCCATCGTCTCTGACCCAATGCTCATCGCTCTTCCCCAGCAGCTTGCGGCGGCATTGCCCCCGTCCTCGCCCTTAGCTATAATCAAATTGGATCCAATCGACAAATAGATATTACAAAGGAATTTCAATCCATTGGCTACGCTCGCCAAGCTGATCGACGCCCGGCAGCCGCGTTTCCGCACGGCGACGGAATATGTGGAGAGCACGCTCAAGGAGGCGATCCTGACCGGCGCCCTGCCCGGCGGCACGCCCTTGCGCCAGGAGGATCTCGCCGCCGAGTTCGGCCTGAGCCGGATGCCGATCCGCGAGGCGCTCCGCCAGCTGGAGGCGCAGGCGCTGGTCGATTTCTATCCGCATCGCGGCGCCGTGGTGACGGAGATTTCCGCCGCAGAGGGCGCCGACAATTACGCGATCCGCGCAGCACTGGAGCCGGCGGCCTTGCGCCTCTCGGTGCCGAACCTCACGCGGGAAGATTTGAAGCGTGCCCGCGCGATCGTTGATGAAATGGATGCGGAAGACGGGCAGTCACGCCTCGGCGAATTGAACCGCCGCTTCCACATGACGCTCTACAGCCGCGCCGGCCGGCCGCGCCTCTTGACCCTGGTCGACCAGCAGCTGGCGGCCGCCGATCGCTTCCTGCGCTTTCACCTGGCGGCAATGGGCCGCAATCATCTGTCGCAGGAAGAGCATCGCGGCATGATCGACGCCTGCTCGGCGCGCGATGCCGATGAAGCCTGCGCGATCCTCACCCAGCACATCGAGACCGCGGCGCGGAACCTGCAGGAATTCTTCGCGCCGCGCTGACTTGCATCGGCAAGCGCACCGCTGCACCCCC
>JAYSFH010000362.1:0-4524 GCA_041913405.1 Dongia sp.
TCCGTCGGGTGCGAGTCGCGTGACCTTCATCGTCGCGCCGATGATCACCTTCGTGCTGAGCCTGGTGGCCTGGGCGGTGATCCCGTTCGCCGACGGCGTGGTGCTCGCCAACATCAATGTCGGCGTGCTCTATCTCTTCGCGATCTCCTCGCTCGGCGTCTACGGCATCATCCTAGCCGGCTGGGCCTCGAACTCGAAATACCCGTTCCTCGGCGCGCTGCGCTCGGCCGCGCAGATGGTCTCCTACGAAGTCTCGATCGGCTTCGTCATGGTGACCGTGCTGATGTGCGTCGGCTCACTCAACATCAACGACATCGTCAAGGCGCAGCATTCGATCTGGTTCTGCATACCGCTGCTGCCGATGTTCGTGGTGTTCTTCATCTCGGCCTTGGCTGAGACGAACCGGCCGCCCTTCGACCTGCCGGAAGCGGAATCCGAGCTGGTCGCTGGCTATTTCTCGGAATACTCGGCCTTCACCTTCGCGCTCTTCTTCCTCGGCGAATACGCCAACATCTGGCTGATGAGCTCGATGACCGCGATCCTGTTCCTGGGCGGCTGGCAGCCGATCCTGGGCTGGGAGCCGTTCGACTCCGCGATCCTGACCGGCATCTGGCAGGCGCTCTGGTTCGCCGCCAAGGTCGCCTTCGTCGCCTTCTGCTTCCTCTGGGTGCGCGCCACCTTCCCGCGCTACCGCTATGACCAGCTGATGCGCCTCGGCTGGAAGGTCTTCCTGCCGCTCAGCCTCGCCATGGTCGTGTTCTATTCCGCGGTGCTGGTCTACGGACCCTTCGACTGGCTGCCGAACGCCGCGACCCCTGCCGTTACCACGGGAGCTTCCCAATGAGCGCGATCGACCGCACGATCCGCAGCTTTTTCCTGAAGGAACTGGTCAAGGGCATGGCCCTGACCTTCTCCTATGTCTTCAAGGAAAAAGTGACCATCAACTATCCCTATCAGAAGGGACCGCTGTCGCCCCGGTTCCGCGGCGAGCATGCCTTGCGCCGCTATCCGAACGGCGAGGAACGCTGCATCGCCTGCAAGCTCTGCGAGGCGATCTGCCCGGCCCAGGCGATCACCATCGAGGCCGAGCCCCGCGCCGACGGCAGCCGCCGCACCACGCGCTACGACATCGACATGACCAAGTGCATCTATTGCGGCTTCTGCCAGGAAGCCTGCCCGGTCGATGCGATCGTCGAAGGACCGAATTTCGAGTTTGCGACCGAGACCCGCGAGGAGCTGTTCTACAACAAGGACAAGCTGCTCGCGAACGGCGAGCGCTGGGAAGCCGAACTCGCCGGCAACATCAACGCCGACGCGCCGTACCGGTGAGGCCCAGGGGACATCTGAGATGATCATCCAAGCCATCGCCTTCTGGATCTTCGCCGTGGTCGCCGTGCTCTCCGGCATCCTGGTCGTGGCGAACCGCAACCCGGTCTATTCGGTGCTGTTCCTGATCCTGACCTTCTTCAACGCCGCCGGCCTGTTCGTGCTGATGGGCGCCGAGTTCCTGGCGATGATGCTGGTCGTCGTCTATGTCGGCGCCGTCGCCGTGCTGTTCCTGTTCGTCGTCATGATGCTGGACATCAACTTCGTGGCGCTCAGGCAGGGCTTCGTGCGCTACCTGCCGATCGGCGCCATCATCGGTGTGATCCTGGTGGCCGAGCTGGTCTTCATCTTCGGCGGCTGGGTGGCCCCGACCGCCACCAGCGGCGTCCTGGGCGCGCCGACGCCGGCCCTGGAGCAGGCCAGCAACACCAAGGCGCTCGGGCAGCTGCTCTACACCCAGTATTTCTACCTGTTCCAGGCGGCCGGCATGGTCCTGCTGGTGGCGATGATCGGCGCCATCGTGCTGACCCACCGCGAGCGCGCCGGCGTGAAGCGCCAGCGGATCGCGACTCAGCTCGAGCGCAACGCGAGCTCGGTGGAAATCAAGAACGTGCCGACCGGGAGCGGGGTGTAACGCCATGGAAATCACCCTGACGCATTACCTGACCGTCGCCGCGATCCTGTTCACCATCGGGATCTTCGGCATCTTTTTGAACCGCAAGAACGTCATCATCATCCTGATGTCGGTCGAGCTGATGCTGCTCGCGGTCAACATCAACCTGGTCGCCTTCTCGCATTTCCTGGGCGACATGGTGGGACAGGTCTTCGCCATGTTCGTGTTGACCGTTGCTGCGGCCGAGGCCGCGATCGGCCTCGCGATCCTGGTGGTCTATTTCCGCAACCGCGGCTCGATCGCGGTCGAAGACATCAACATGATGAACGGCTGAGGCAGAGATGGACGCCTGGATCGTATTGCTGCCTCTGATCGGCGCGCTCATCGCGGGCCTCGGCAACCGCATGATCGGCGACAAGCCGGCGATGTTCATCACCTCCGGCCTGCTGCTGCTCTGCGCCGTCATGTCCTGGATCGTGTTCCTGGACGTCAATTTCGGCGGCACCCCGCGCACCACCACCTTGCTCACCTGGTTCAACACCGGTGGGTTCAAGGCCGACTGGGCGGTGCGGGTCGACCAGCTCTCCGCCGTCATGCTGGTGGTGGTGACCACGGTCTCGGCCATGGTCCATGTCTATTCGATCGGCTACATGGGCCACGACCATTCCAAGCCGCGTTTCTTCGCCTATCTGTCGCTGTTCACTTTCTGCATGCTCATGCTGGTGACCGCCGACAACTTCATCCAGATGTTCTTCGGCTGGGAAGGCGTCGGCCTCTGCTCCTATCTCCTGATCGGCTTCTGGTTCCACCGCCCGAGCGCCAATGCCGCGGCAATCAAGGCCTTCGTGGTCAACCGGGTCGGCGACTTCGGCTTCGCGCTCGGCATCATGGGCGTGTTCCTGATCTTCGGCTCGGTGCATTTCGAGACCGTGTTCCAGCTGGTGCCCGAGCAGGTCGGCAAGACCTTCCATTTCCTCTCGTGGAACCCGGATGTCCTGACCACGCTCTGCATCCTGTTGTTCATCGGCGCCATGGGCAAGTCGGCCCAGGTGCCGCTGCACACCTGGCTGCCGGACGCGATGGAAGGCCCGACCCCCGTCTCGGCGCTGATCCATGCCGCGACCATGGTGACCGCCGGCGTGTTCATGGTCTGCCGCCTCTCGCCGATGTTCGAGTTCGCGCCCGATGCCAAGATGGTGGTGACCGTGGTCGGCGCCTCCACGGCCTTCTTCGCGGCGACCATCGGCCTAACCCAATACGACATCAAGCGGGTGATCGCCTATTCGACCTGCTCGCAGCTCGGCTACATGTTCTTCGCGGCCGGCGTCGGCGCCTATGGCGCCGCGATGTTCCACCTGTTCACCCACGCCTTCTTCAAGGCTTTGCTGTTCCTCTGCTCCGGCTCGGTGATCCACGCCATGTCCGACGAGCAGGACATGCGCAAGATGGGCGGCATCTACAAGCTCATTCCCTGGACCTATGCGCTGATGTGGATCGGCAGCCTGGCGCTGGCCGGCATCCCGATCTTCGCCGGCTATTATTCCAAGGACGCGATCCTGGAATCCGCCTTCGCCGCGCATAGCGGGGTGGGGCAGTACGCCTTCTGGCTCGGCATCGCCGCCGCGGTGATGACGGCATTCTACTCCTGGCGCCTGCTGTTCATGACCTTCCACGGCAAGCCGCGCGCCGACCACCACACCATGGAACATGTCCACGAGAGTCCCTGGGTCATGCTGGCGCCGCTGGTCGTGCTGGCGGTGGGCGCCGTCGGGGCCGGCATCATCTTCGCGCCCTATTTCGTCGGCGAGCATATGGAAGAGTTCTGGGGCAGCGCCGTGTTCTTCGCGCCCGACAACCATGTGCCGCACGAGGCGCATGAGGTCGCGGCCTGGGTCAAGTTCCTGCCGCTGGTGATGGGCATCATCGGCATCGGCTTCGCCTTCATCGCCTATATGAAGCGCACCGACCTGCCGGCGACGATCTCCAAAGCCTTCGGCCCGATCTACACCTTCGTCTATCGCAAATGGATGTTCGACGAGTTGTTCGACGCCATGCTGGTGCGCCCGGCGCTGAAGCTCGGCCGGATCTTCTGGAAGGGCGGGGACGGGGCGATCATCGACGGGCTCGGGCCCGACGGCATCTCCAAGCTCACCGTCAAGCTCGCCGGCCGCGCCAGCAAGCTGCAGACCGGCTACGTCTATCACTATGCCTTTGTCATGATGATCGGCGTGGTCGCGCTGGTCACCTGGTATCTCTTCGCGTTCCGAGGCTGAGGCCCCAATGTCCGGTTTCCCGATCCTCTCCCTCACGACGTTCCTGCCGCTGATCGGCGCGCTGCTGATCCTGATCACCCGCGGCGACGAGGCCTTCGTGGCCAAGAGCGCGCGCTGGCTGGCCCTGATCACCTCCAGCGTCGTCTTCCTGCTGTCGCTCGCCATCTGGTTCAACTTCGACCGCACCAACCCGGGCTTCCAGTTCGAGGAGAACGCGGAGTGGATGCCGAGCCTGAAGATCGGCTACCGCATGGGCGTCGACGGCATCTCGCTGTTCTTCGTGCTGCTCTCGACCCTGCTGACGCCGATCTG
>JAYSFH010000363.1:0-4518 GCA_041913405.1 Dongia sp.
CGCGCCACTTGCCGGTGGCGCTGGTCAGCACCCAGGCCTCGCTCAAGGCGAACAAGGTCGCGACGGTCATGCCCTGGGTGAAGCGCAGGACGAACCATGCCGGCAGCCAATCGATCGTCGGATAGAGGATGAAGATCGCGCCGGTGGCAAAGGCCATGAACAGGGCGACGCGCTTCGCCCCGAAGGCATGCGACAGGCGCGGAATGAACAGCCCCGCCACCAGGATGCCGACCGGCGCCATGGCGGTGTTGAAGCCGATCATGCGCGGGCTGACTCCGTCGGCTTCCATGCTGAGCGAAAGCAGCGGAAAGATTTCGCCGAGCGAGAATGCAAAGACGCAGACCGCGGCGCAGGCCGCGATCAGATTGCGCCAACTGACGGATTCTCCCCGCGCGACCACATCCACCCCCAGATTGCGGCGCAGACTGGCCCAGAATCATTTCATGGACAAGCGCAGCGGAGTTGTTATCCATGCGAACCAAGCATGCGAGGGGAGCGTATCGACCATGACATTGCAGATCGCGGATCGCTGGTTCGAGGAAAAGCACATCGGTGACGGCATCACCTTGCTCTGGGAGCCGCATGTGATTCCGCTGATGCGCTGCAATATCTGGCATGTGCGCGGCCGCGACCGCGATCTCCTGATCGACACCGGCATGGGCGTCGCCAGCCTGCATGACGCGACCCGGCACCTGATCGACAAGCCGGTGCTCGCGGTCGCGACCCATACGCATCTCGACCATACCGGCGGGCACCACGAGTTCGAGGAATGCCTGGTGCATTCCGCCGAGGTTTCGACGCTGACCGAGCCCGAGCACGAACTCAGCCTGCGCAACGAGGTCTATTTCAGCGCCGAGGGGCGGCGCAAGCTGGCCGCGGCCGGCTATGAGATTCCTGACGGCTGCATGATCACCGCCGTGCCGCATGCCGGCTACGACCCCGACCGCTATCGCCTGAAGCCGGCCAAGCGTGTGCGGACGGCGGAGGACGGCGACATCGTCGACACCGGCGATCGCAGCTTCGAGGTGATACACCTGCCGGGTCACTCGCCGGGCAGCATCGGCCTCTGGGAGCAAGCCACCGGCACATTATTCTCCGGCGACGCGCTCTATGATGGGCCGCTGCTGGATCAGCTCTCGGGCTGCAGCATCCCGGACTATCTCCGGACCATGGAGCGCCTGCGCAACCTGCCGGTCCGCATGGTCCATGGCGGCCACGACCCCAGCTTCGATCGCACCCGGATGCTGGAGCTGATCGACGGCTACGTCGCCTCCCGCACCTAGCTCCAGATCGCTGCGACAGGTTGTCCGCGGCGCACAGCGGCCGGCGATCCGCGCTCGATCGATTCCAGCCGCACGGCTTGTGAAATTCGTCATTCTGCCAGGGTCTTAACGTTGAAGGCCCGCAAGATGCCCTGGGACAGCCGCGGCGGGAGATGATGCGGATCAAGCGCTTACGCCGCATCGCCGGTGCCCTAGCAACATCTTCTTAACTCCCGCCCGTCAGAGTTCCGCATCGGTTCGTCCCGACCCGAAAAGAAGGACTCGTCATGCTGAAGCGCGTGAAAATTCAACACAGGATTGCAGCGGTTATTCTGCTGATGACCATCGGCCTGGTTGCCATCATGTCGGTCAGCCTGATGGAACTGCGCGACACCCTGCTGAAGGACCGTCGCACGATGGTGAAGCAGGAGGTCGAGACCGTGATCGGCCTGCTCGACTCCTACGCCGAGCGCGCCAAGAAGGGCGAGCTGACGGTGGATCAGGCGCAGAGCCAGGTCCGCGAGATCGTGCACAAGATCCGCTACGGCAATGGCGATTATTTCTTCGCCTATGACTTCGACGGCGTCGCGAAGATCCAGGCCGGCAAGCCGGAATCCATCGGAAAGAACCTGATCGACCTCACCGACCCCGACGGCGTGAAGCTGGTCGCGCGTCTGATCGATGCCGCGAAGGCCGGAGGCGGCTATGTCAACTACCGCTTCGGCCGCGCGGGCTCGGAAGTGCCGCTGCCGAAGGTCTCCTATGCCGGGGTCCAGAAGGACTGGAACTGGATGGTCGGCACCGGCGTCTACATCGACGACGTCGAGGCCGAGTTCCGCCACGTCGCAATCCAGCTCGGCGTCATCATGGCCGTCGTGCTCCTGGTCGGTCTCGGCAGCGCCTTCGTGATCGCCCGCGGCATCACCCGGCCGATCAAGGCGATCACCGACCGGATGGGCCGCCTGTCGCAGGGCGACCTCACGATCGACACGCCTTACACCAATCGCGGCGACGAGGTCGGCGACCTCGCGCGCTCGCTGGGCGTCTTCAAGGACAATGCGCAGAAGATGGAAGCGATGCGCAAGGCGCAGGAAGAAGCCGAACGCAAGGCGGAGGAGGAGCGTCGCGAGGCGCTGTTCGGCATGGCCGACGACCTCGAGCGCTCGGTCGCCAAGCTGGTCGGCGTCTTGGCGGATTCTGCTGGTAACATGAAGTCGGCCGCCACCACCATGAACGGCCTCACCGACCAGGCGGCCCGGCAGGCGACCACCATCGCCGCCGGTTCGCATGAGGCGAGCCAGAGCGTGCAGACCGTCGCCGCCGCGACCGAAGAGCTGACTGCGGCGATCGGCGAGATCAACCAGCAGGTGACCCGCTGCACGGTGGTCTCGAAGGAAGCCGTCGAGGCGGCGACCGCCGCCAATGCCGACGTCGAATCGCTGACCGATTCAGCGCAGCGGATCGGCACGGTGGTGGGTCTCATCAACGACATCGCCAGCCAGACCAACCTGCTGGCGTTGAATGCGACCATCGAGGCCGCGCGCGCCGGCGAGGCGGGCAAGGGCTTCGCGGTGGTCGCCTCGGAGGTGAAGCAGCTCGCGACCCAGACCGCCAAGGCCACCGAAGAGATCGCGACCCTGATCAACGGCGTGCGCACCATGACCGACCGTTCGGCGGTCTCGATCAAGAAGATCGCGGAGACGATCCGCGGCGTGGACGACATCGCGACGGCGATCGCCGCGGCGATGCAGGAGCAGGGTGCTGCGACCGCGGAGATCGCCCGCAACGTCGAACAGGCGGCCAATGCCACGACCGACGGCGCGAAGACCAGCCCCGAGCTCAGCGGCGCGACGCAGGAAGTCGGCCAGTCCGCCGGCCTCGTGCTCTCGGCCTCCGACGGCGTGGTGCAAAACGCCGGCAGCCTGAAGCAGCAGATCGCCGACTTCCTCACCCAGGTTCGCGCCGCCTAGCGGCATCGCGGCCTAGCCGGGGCAACAAACGGGCCGGCAGCGATGCCGGCCCGTCGCCTTTCGGCGCGCGGCGATGATGCCGTGCCGGCCGCGCCCGGCGCTCAGTGACGTCGCTTCCACCAATTGTCGCCGTCGCCCTGCCAATCCTGGTCGTGGTTCCAGTTGCGGTCGTTGTTCCAGTGGTGGTGACGGCCATTCCAGTCTCCGCGATCGCCGCGATCCCGCGCAACCACGCAGGCGGAGAGGCTGATCGCCGTCAACAGCAGCGTCGCCAGCAGCGCCGGCTTGCGTGACCAAAGACTCTTGCCGTGTTCCATCGGACCCTCCATCCGGCGGGCGTTCCGATGCCCCAATGGCCCGGTGCCGCCTTGCTTGCCCAGGAATGTCACGCAAGCCGGCGGCCGGTTCGGCGATCACGAAGCGATGAAAGGGCTCACGAAATCGACATTGCGCGGGCCGACGACATCTGTCTTTGCTGGAATCCGAAAATAAATTCGGAGGCATGCCCGATGATTTCGTTTCAGCTCTGGCTGGCTTTTGCCGCGGCGGCGGCGGTCGTCATTGCCATCCCCGGTCCGACCACCTTGATGGTCACCGGCCATGCGATGAGCTCCGGCACGCGCGTCGCACTGGCGAGCCTGCTCGGTGTTGCGCTGGGCGACTTTACGGCGATTGCCTGCTCGGTGCTGGGGCTCGGCGCGATTCTGGCGGCCTCGGCCGAAGCCTTCACCGTGCTGAAATGGGTGGGCGCGCTTTATCTCATCTATCTCGGCGTCAAGCTCTGGCGGGCGCCGGCGGTGCCGCTCGGCGCCATGGCGGCCGGGCCGGGTGCGCGCCGCAGCATGCGCCGCGCGATCGCGGAATCCTTCTCAGTCACTCTGCTCAACCCGAAAGGCCTGCTGTTCTTCGCGGCCTTCCTGCCGCAGTTCATCGACATGCACCGCGCGGTGCTGCCGCAGGTCGTCGTCCTGGCGCTGACCTTCGAGGTGCTGGCGGCGAGCAGTCTCGCGCTCTACATCTTCATGACGGCGCGGGCCCGGCGCGTGATGGAATCGCCGGGCGCGATTCGCATCATGAACCGCGCCGGCGGCACCATGCTGATCGGCGCCGGCCTGCTGACGGCGTCGCTGAAGCGCAGCTAACGGCGCAGCGCTTCCATGACTTTGTCGCGCGGCAGGCCGGGCGTGCGGTGGCCGTCGCGGCCGATCATCTCGCCGGCGGCGGTGAGGGCGTTCAGCACCGCTTCCTCGATCGCCTGGACCGTCGCCTCGTAGAAGCGGTCCATA
>JAYSFH010000364.1:0-4511 GCA_041913405.1 Dongia sp.
GTAAAATTCAGTTAAGGAGTCCGGAGCTTTTGGCCGCGGCAAACTGTCAGTCGGAATCTTTTGCCGCCTCAGCCACCAACCTCAGGCCAGGAAGGCCGAATCCTCGCGCACCTCGATCAGGGTCGGCCCCTTGGCGGTGAAAGCCGCGCGCAGGGCCGCCTCGATCCCCTTGAGGCTGTCCGGCCGGACGTGAGCGATGCCATAGGCCTGGGCCAGAGTCTGGAAATCGGGGTTCTTCTGCTTCACCGCGATCTCGGGAATACCGACATCGCGCATGTTCTGGGCGATCTGGCCGAAGGCATCGTTGTTCCAGATCAGGATCGGCAAGGGCAGGCCGAGCTCCGCAGCGGTGCCGAGCTCCTGCACCGTGAAGAGGAAGCCGCCGTCGCCGCAGACCGCCACCACCGCGCGGTCCGGGCGGGCGATCTTGGCGCCGATCGCCGCCGGCATGGCATAGCCCAATGTGCCGAAGCCGCAGGGGTGGAACCAGCAGCGCGGCTCCTCGCAGGGAAAGAAAGGATTGGCGGTATAGGCGATCTGGGTCATGTCGCTGACCACGATGCCGTCTCGGGGGAGCGCGGCGCGGAGCGCGTCCAGCACCTTCATATGCTTGCGCTGGAGCGGCGTCAGTCCGTCCTTGACCGCCTGGCGAACGGCGGCGATGCGGTCGCTGTCGGGCTTGCGACCCGGCTTGATCAGGCCGGTCAGCGCTTCCAGGGTCGCACCGGCATCGGCCTCGATCGCGACGGTCGGCTGGTAGTCGCGGGTGAGGGTGAAGGGATCGAGATCGATGCGGATGATCTTCCCCGGGATCTCCAGTCGATCGACCCAGCTGTCGGTCTCGGAAAGCTCGGTGCCGACGGCAATCACCACATCCGCATCCTTCAGCACCTGCTGCACCGGTTCGGCCAGCAAGGCGGAGGGCAGTGCCTGGGGATGCGAGGCCGGGATCACACCCTTGCCCGCGGTCGTGGTGACACCGAGGGCACCCGACTTCTCCAGGAAGGCGCGCACCGCCGGCGCGCAATCCACAGTGCCGCCGCCGGCCAGCAGCAGTGGATTCCTGGCGCCGTCGATCAGCTTCGCGGCGGCCTCGAGATCGGCTGTTCTCGCCTTCGGCCGGGGCGCCCGCAGGCGCTGCGGATGGCCGACGTCGGCGGGAGCGCCCAGCACATCCAAAGGAAACTCCAGCACCACCGGGCGCGGCCGCTTGGATTCGAATACCGCGAAGGCGTCGGACACGGCCTTGGCCATCTCCTGGTCGGTCATCACCGTGCGGGTGAAGGCGGTCAAGGGCGCGATCGCGGCGCGCTGGTCGGTGATCTCGTGCAGCCGGCCGCGGCCCTTGCCGAGGTCGGGCTTGGCGTTGACGCTGCAGAGCACGAGGACCGGCACGGAATCCGAGAAGGCCTGGCCGAGCGGCGTCGCCGCGTTCAGCAGGCCGGGGCCGGTGATCAGGCAGCAGACGCCGGGCTTGCCGGAGGCCCGCGCATAGCCGTCGGCGATGAAACCGGCGCCCTGCTCATGGCGCACGCCGACATGGCGCATCCGCCGGTCGGCGATGCCGCGGTAGAACTCCAGCGTGTGGACGCCCGGGATGCCGAACACGGTGTCGACGCCATAGGTCTCCAGCAGGCTGATGATGGCGTGGCCGCCCAGCTGGTTGACCAGGGTGTGTTGTGCAGTCATGTGCGATTTCCAACCCGAAGATTCTTGTTGCGGCGCCGGAGAAAGCGCGCGATTTGAGGCAGCATCTTAGCCCGGCCGGTTCAGCCCGGGCAAGGCGAGGGGGAATGCTCGAACAGCTTGCCGCCGTCATCCTGCCGGTCGTGGTCATCGCCGGGATCGGCTATGCCTGGTCGCGGCTGAAGCGGCCGTTCGACAATGCACTGGTGACCCAGCTGGTCTCGATGATCGGCTCGCCCTGCCTGGTGGCGAGCTCGCTCACCAGCCTGCATGTCGAGCCGGAATCCCTCGGCATCATGGCGCTGGCCACGATCCTGGTCTTCTCCGGCATGTTCGTGCTGGGCTTCGCCGTGCTGAAGGTCATGAAGCTGCCCATGCATTCCTATCTGCCCGCGGTGGTCTTCTCCAACGCCGGCAACATGGGTCTGCCGCTGGCACTGTTCGCCTTCGGGGATTCAGGCCTGGCTCTCGCCGTAGTCTACTTCGCCTTCTCCGCCACCCTGCAATTCACCGCGGGGATGTCGATCGCCGCCGGCACCGCGAGCGTCAAGCACCTGGTGAAGATGCCGGTGATCTATGCCGTCGGCGCGTCCTTCCTGGTGATCGTAACGGGGATCCAGGTCCCGACCTTCATCGCCAACACCCTGCAGATCCTCGGCGGGCTCACCATTCCGCTGATGCTGCTGGCGCTCGGCGTCTCGCTCGGGAGTCTCCGGATCCGGTCGCTGCCGCGCAACCTGTTCCTCTCTCTGGTGCGCATGCTCGGCGGCTTCGCCATCTCGTTCCTGGTTGCCTGGGCACTCGATCTTTCGCCGATGGCGCGCGGCGTCCTGCTGATCCAGGCATCGATGCCGGTCGCCGTGTTCAACTATCTCTTCGCGCAGTACTACAACCGGCGGCCGGAGGATGTGGCGGCGATGGTGATCATCTCGACCTTGCTGTCGTTCGGAACGCTGCCGTTCCTGATCTACTACGTGCTCGCCACAGCGCAGTAGTTATCGCCGCCAGAATTACCGAGACTGGAACTACTGGGACTGGGCCGGCGTCACGGTCTTGCCGACGGCGCCGATCAGGGCTGAGATCATCTCGTTGCCGGCCAGGGTGATATCGAGATTGGGATCGCTGCGCATCGCCGAGCCGCGCCACACATAGAGGCCGGTGTTGCGGTCGTAGATGGAGATGTTGATCCGATAGGCGCGATCGGCCGAACCGATCGGCTGTTGCGGATTCAGGAGGCTGTTCTGCGTGGTCGAGAACAGACGTGCCTGAACCTCCGCCTCGTTGTTGTTGGCGTGCGCCTGTCCGAAGGGGTCGTCCTGCTTCTGGCCGCGAATGAGGTCGGATTCGATCACCATGACCAGCGACGCCTGGTCCTGCGCGGCGTAACCCTGGCTGGCCAATTCGGACTGCACCCGCTCGATTGCGTCCTGGCTGAGCTCGTCGTCGGCCTGCACCTCGAAGATCGAGCCGGCCGGGATCGGCGCATAATCCACGGCCTGGATGCTCGGCCCGGGCGCGGGCTGCGAAGCCGCCGCCTGTGCCAAGGCCTCGCCCGCGGCAAGGCTCAGGGCGGCGGCCAGCGCAAGAGCGCTCGCACGTGGAAAACCGCGGTGCATCAGGGTCATGGGAGAGCTAAAGCGCGACATGGGCCACCTACGCATTTCGCGATGACCGCGGGTTCAGCGGACGCTACAGTGATCAATATGGAGCGCAGGTTGCGGTTCCACAACGGCTCTTTCGTCCAACACACCATTGTACAGGAAGTCCGACATGGCGGATTCGACGGTTCTCGAGCACGACACGGCCACGCGATCGGCCCAGGACGGACCTCTGGGTGATGGTTTGCTGGTCAATCGTCAAAACCTGCCCTTCACCATGGACAAGGGCATTGCGCATCGCGCGGCGATCGGCGTGATCGTGCTGGCGACCGACCAGACCATCGAGCACGAATACCGCAAGATCTTCCAGATCGATGGCGTCGCGCTCTACCAGAGCCGCATCGCCAACGCGGCCGAGATCAACCCGACGACGCTGGCCCGGATGGAAGCCGGCATGACCGAGGCCGCGGCGGTGATCCGCCCCGGCATGCCGATGGACGTCGTCGCCTATGGCTGCACCTCCGGCACCGTGGTGATCGGCGAGGAGAATGTGTTCCGCCGAATCCACGAAGCCTGGCCGCAGGCGAAATGCACCACGCCGATCACCGGCGCCATCGCCGGTTTCAAGGCGATGGGGGCAAAGCGTATCGCCTTGCTCACGCCCTATATCGATTCCGTCAACCGTCTGTTCCGCAAGTTCGTTCAGGATCGCGGCATCGAGGTTCCGGTGATCGGCTCGTTCAACCACGAGAACGACAACGAGGTGGCGAGGATCAGCGGCGATTCGATCCGCCGCGCCGCGCTGGAATTGGGCCGGCATCCTTTCGTCGATGCGGTCTTCGTCTCCTGCACCAGCATCCGCCTGGCGGAGACGGCGCGGGAGCTCGAAGCCGAGCTCGGCAAGCCGGTGACCTCATCCAACCACGCCATGGCTTGGCACGCCCTGCGCCTCGCCGGTATCACCGAGCCGATGCCGCAATGGGGCCGGCTCTACACGGTCTGACGGCTACTTGCTCTGAAAGCGGAAGCGGCAGACGTGCTGGCCGCGGGCCATGCACTCCACATGCTCGACCTTGGCGCTGGCGAACTTCTCCATGAATCCGAGGTCGAACTCGCAGATCTCCGGATGCGCCGCCGCCAGCTGGTGAAAGATGCAGTTATGCGCGACCAGCTCGCGCCCGCGCCCCTGTAGGGCTTTCTCGGTCTCGTAACCCAGATCACCCATTG